>JBEGML010000247.1:0-3795 GCA_041183145.1 Bacteroidota bacterium
GATAAGCATGGCCTGTATTCATCATTTCAGAACAAAAGCAATGCCTGCGGCCATGATCGGAGAAGCCTCCTACTCGATGTACCTGATTCATGGTCTCAGCGGTGGCCTATATTTAATTCTGAGAAACAAGCTGGGATTAGGAGACCTGCCCTGGTATTTCCACCTCACTGCAGCCATTGTTGTTGCGGTATTTTCATCCATTATTTTCTACCTGCTAATTGAGAGACCATCTGCCCGTCTGGCAAAAAAAATAAAATTACGTTAAGAAAAAACGCTTCAAAAAACATACTTCACCGCGTACCAGATGGCCACAAACTCTTGCATGGTAAACATTCCATCCATGTTAAAAAGGATATCTGAAGAATAGCTTGAATTTCCGCTGTAAACTCTGCCTTCATTTATATTGGCTATCACATCACTGTGGTATTCTGAAAGTCCTTTATAAATGCGTGAATCTTTAATATGGAAAACCACATCAGAACTATAGCTTGAATTCCCCTTGTATACTTTGCCATCCTCAATGGTAAATATCACATCACTGCTGTAGGTGGAAGTGCCCTTGTAAATTTTATTGCCTTTGATGTTACAGACAATGTCTGAAGCATAGGATGAAGATTTCTTGTACAACTTATCTTCCGACAAATTAAAGAGGATATCACTGTGGTAGGCAGAATTATTCTTATAGACTTTGATCTGAGCAAATGAAAACGATGACAAAGTAAGAAGCAGAGAGAAGATGTGTAATTTCATAAAGGAAAGTTATTGTAAAAATCGCTTTTTTTTGATGATGAAAGCTCTTTAGGAGAGGCAAAAATTAGCCTGAAATCATGGCTTAGGGTTGTCACGATTTAGAATTTTATCTCCATGTTGTCGCCAAAATTTTGGTCCACTGAAACCGAGGGCCAGTTTAAGGTAATAGCCGCTTAGTTCACGCGAATTGGAAGGCATAACAAAACGCCATCCGCCCCCGATTTTAAGCTGCAGCCAGCTGTTGATATTATAACCCATATGAATGCCAAGTTCAAAAGGAACAATTAACCGGCGCCCGCGCTCCACCTCGTTCATCGCAACATCAATGCTGCGAAAGAAGTTATAACCAAGGCCGACTTGTGCATAGGTGGTGAGACGGAAGCGGCGTATGACCAGAAAATCAAATTCTTCACCTAAGCTGCAAAAAAGCAGCCTTTGCTTAAGAAGAAATCCACGGGAGTCGTAGTTTTTTCCGCGCTCAAACGGTGTGCCGCTGACAGAAAATTTTAATCTGAGATGATGTCCGAATGAATATCCACAATAGAGGCCATAAATCAATGAGCTTTGGCTTCTGATATGTGTGCGGCGATTATCAATTCCGTATATAAAAACCCTTTCATCATCAAGCGCGTGAATCGGATTAGGTAGGGTTTGCGCTGAAGAGAATTCACCAGATGCAAAAAGTAAAAAAACGAATATAAAGTATGACTTACAGCGATTCATCTGAATTGGCAAAATCAACCTACATGGCGCATACAATGATACTTAATTACAAGCAAATATTTAGTTTAACTGTCAGGTCCGAACACAAGCAAAACCCAATTGTTCAGAATGTGACAGAATATGCACGATTCCATAAATAGATACCTCTAGATACGGAATTTGAATCAGCCTGAAACCACAAAAAAAACGGGAACTTGCCCCGTTTTTTATCACATGTGCTTGATAATTTCGTCACCAAACTCTGAACATTTCAGTAGTGTGGCGCCCTCCATTTGTCGCTCGAAATCGTAGGTGACCCGCTTACTGCCAATGGCGCCATTCAAACCTTTTAATACCAGATCTGCAGCTTCAACCCAGCCTAGGTAGCGTAACATCATCTCACCGCTCAAAACAACAGATCCGGGATTTACCTTATCCTGATTGGCGTATTTCGGGGCAGTGCCGTGAGTAGCCTCAAAGATAGCATGACCGGTAACGTAGTTAATATTTGCACCGGGCGCAATACCAATCCCGCCCACCTGCGCTGCAAGTGCATCACTGAGATAATCACCGTTAAGGTTAAGGGTAGCAATCACATCAAAATCTTCCGGACGAGTGAGAACCTGCTGAAGTGCAATATCAGCAATAGAATCTTTGATGATGATCTTTCCGGCAGATACTGCGGCTTTCATATCAGCATTGGCTGCATCTTCGCCTTTTTCCTTTTTGGTTCTCTCCCACTGCTCCCAGGTGTAAACCTTATCACCGAACTCCTTCTCTGCAAGCTCGTAACCCCATTTCAGAAAACCACCTGATGTAAACTTCATGATGTTTCCCTTGTGTACGATGGTTACGCTTTTGCGATTGTTCTCAATCGCATAACGAATAGAGGCTCTCACAAGGCGTGCGGTTCCATGCTGAGAAACTGCTTTAATTCCAAGTCCGACACGAACATCATCAGCTGTGGTACTCGTTGGAACTTGTGCCCTCCAATCGCGAACAGCCTCAATAGTTCCAAAACGAATTTTTTTAAACTCTTTAGGGAACTCAGCCTCTAGCCAATCGAGAAACTTTTTGTTTTCAGGTGTGCCTGCAGCAAACTCAATTCCTGCATAAATATCTTCCGTGTTCTCACGAAAAATAATCATATCTACCTTTTCAGGATATTTTACCGGCGAAGGAACACCGCTGAAATATTGCACCGGACGCAGGCAGACATATAAATCAAGTATTTGTCGGAGCGCAACATTCAGAGAACGAATTCCTCCTCCTACAGGGGTGGTGAGAGGGCCTTTAATGGCCACAAGATATTCCCTTATGGTATCCAGAGTTTCCTCAGGCAGCCAGTTGCCACTGTTCTTAAACGACTTCTCTCCGGCAAGAACTTCCAACCACTGAATTTTCTTCTTACCTCCATAGGCCTTTTCTACAGCAGCATCGAGCACTCTAACTGAGGCTCTCCAGATATCCGGACCAGTGCCGTCGCCTTCAATAAATGGAATTACAGGATGGTTGGGAACATTCAGTTTCCCGTTCGAGATGGTGATTTTTTCTCCGCTCATTGGGTTTTGGTTTGTTGAATTTAATATCCGAAAAGATCGTTCAAAGTTAAAAAATTGATCTCACCGTATTTTTTGAGTTCATCAAGGTTCAGATTTTCCTTTTTGCCTAATACCATGATGTTGAATTTCCTGTTTTTTAGATGTGTGTCATGAAAGGCCTTCACATCTTTCATGGTCATCGAGGGTACCTTTGCGAAAATGTCCTGCCTGATATCACGGTCAAGCCCCAGCCTTCGCGCTCTGCGATAAGATGAAAGCTTCGACGCCCTTGTAATTCGCTCGGTTCTCAATTTCTGTATCACCGCATCTTTCGATGAGTTAAAGAGATTTTCTGATTCAGGCATGTTGTTCAAAAGCTCTGTCATGCCCGCCATGGCCTCTGGAAGCTTGTCAACCTGGGTTCCGATGTAAGCGTTAACGTAATTGTATTTCTCTTTTCTGTCGGGCATGGAATAACTTGAAAATACAGAATATGCCAGAGCCTTTGACTCGCGCAGGGTCTGAAACACCACGCTGCCCATAGTTCCGCCGTAGTATTCATTAAAAATTCTGGCCTGCGACATCAAGGTGGGGTCATATTTTACGCCTCGGCTTACCATCAATATCTCAGCTTGCTTCATGTCGTAATCAACGATATAAACCTTATTTTTTGCTTGCTCAAGCTGCGCAAATACTTTGGGCTGCGGAGGATCTGACAATTGCCTTGATGCATGAATGGTATTTACCGACTCTTCTAAGGTTTTAGATAATGCAGGTCCATAGTAATCGATCTCATGCTTTT
>JBEGML010000248.1:0-4609 GCA_041183145.1 Bacteroidota bacterium
CTGCACCACTTACAGGTATAGGGACAGCCGCGCTGGGTACTTACAGACATAGCACTTAAGCCGTGGTGTTTTTTCCATGCCTGCAGATAAAGATGCATAGGAATGGCAGCACGATCAGGAAATGGCAGAGTATCGATGTCGCGAATTTTCTCTCTTGGAGGCAGAACCTTTACTTCACCCTGGGCATCAATAAATGCAGTACCAGCAGTATCTGGAGGAAGTTTTTTGTTTGAGTAATAATGCAGACATATCTGATAAAAGCTTTCTTCACCCTCGCCAATCACAAGCATGTTAGCTCCGGCTTTAAGATAATCTGCTGCATTATGCGTAACATCAGGACCACCCAAAACAACGGGGACAGTATTTAGCAGAGGATGAGCCTTGAGCCAGGAGATAAGATCGAGCACCCGGATTTTAGTCATGAGGTTCACATAGATTGCGATGATTTCCGGTTTAGAAAAATTCATCTGCTGCTTCCATTGGTCAGGACTTATGAAGGTAGAATCGATGACCTCACAGGAGATATTCCGTGCTTTGAGGTAAGAAGAAATATAAAGAATACCCAAAGGAGGGTAAGGCTTCATGATCAACTGCTCACGCGGATCGTCACTGATAAAATATCCATGTGTAAGCAATACCTTCATAATTTTTTGAGACAAATGAAATAGTGATCCGCCATACCACTCAGGAATCTGTTGAATGGAAAACTGTTTTCCAAACGCGAAAGAAAGGAAAAAACAAGTTTCTTTTTTACCAGAAATCCAGATAAATTAGGTGGTGGAACAAAAAATCCAACAGGTTCAACCTTTTGACAGGAAAAAAGACCTGAGCTTAAATTTACAATATCTGAAACAGAGTGATACCAGGTGTTCACCACTATATGGTTAAGACGGATTTCAACAAGTTGCCCCTGCTTTCTTCTGAAAGCAGATTTTATTTTCAGACGCATCATAAAGTAAAGCCATTCATAGAGGTAGAATGGGGGCATGACAACAAGGAACACCAAACCGCAAGGTTTCAGGCAAGCATGCATAGAGGAAAGCGCCTCTTTCAAATCCTTACCATCAATACAGTTGATGCCTCCGAAATTGGAAAAAATGGCATCATAGGAATACTTTGATGATAGCTTACGAAGGTCAGATTCAAAGAATTTCAGGTTGTATTGCTTTTCAGCCTCAGGAAATTTATCCCTTGCTATTTTGATCATCCCCTCACTGGAATCGCTTGCATGAACAGTAAACCCCTTACTTGCAAAAAAAACTGCATCCTCACCTGTTCCGCAATTCACCTCAAGCAGCGAACAATGAGGCAACAAAAAATCAAGTGAGAGTCTGCGTACCTTTTCTCTCAGGAAAACGCCTTCCTGCGTAGCAGAGAAAGACTCATCATAAATTTCAGAAACAGAATCAAAGGCCTGCTTCGACATGGTTTTCAAGTTTACTCATCCTGACTTTCTCGAGCCAAGAGGCGGGTGCGAAATAAAACCAGGAAAAAAATTTCTTCAGGCCCGCTGTGTCCAGAGAGAATTCTAAGGCCTGTGAAGCCCTGAATCTACGATGCACATAACGATGCAGAGATTTGTAATATGCCGGAGAATAGGTGTTGCGGAACATCAGCAACAACTCATCAGAGTCTGTCCAGTTTGACTTCTGCATCAGTTCACCCTTCACCTTATCATAGAAACCCGTGCCGGGCAGAGGATAACTTACCGAGACCCCAATATCGAAAGGATTCAGTTCAAACAACATCTCTACAGTAGCCTGAATATCCTCTTTCATTTCGCCCGGATAACCAAACTGCAGAAAAAAACAAGGCTTAAGACCTTCCTGCTTCATCAGCAGAGTTGCCTCTCTTATCTGAGCAACTGTGGTTCCCTTATCCATGGCATCCAGAATTTTCTGAGAGCCACTTTCAGCACCAACCCAAACCTCCTCACAACCACTGTTTTTAAGTTCAGCAATGGTTTGCTCCTGTAGCAGAAGATCAACCCTAGACTGAATTTTGTAACGGAATGTGATGCCGGATTCTGCAATCAGAGATGAAAATTTACTAACCCATCCGGGTTTGAGACCGAATATATCATCGCAGAACCATACATGATCAAAAGCAAACAATTTGTGCATTAGCTTCAATTCCTCCACTACATGCTCAGGTGAACGAGAGTTGTACCTGTTGCCGTAAATGGGTTTTGCACACCAGTTACATTTAAACGGACAGCCTCGCGTGGTGGCCATATTCATGCTGAAATATCCATGCTTCCTCCATGCCTGTTTGTATGGACGGATATCCAGTAAGTCCCAGGCAGCCAAAGGAAATTCATCCAGGTTGGTTTTCACTTTACGCTTGCTGTTTCTCTGAAGCTGAGAGTTGTCAAAAAAACAGAGATTAGGCACAGAACCCGGAGATTGCCCGCTCTGCAAGGCGGAAACAAGCTCAGAAACCGCCTCCTCAGCCTCACCCTGCACCACATAGTGAAAACCATTATGCAAATAATGTTCAGGATGATCAGAGGAATCACTGGAAGATATGATGGTTTTGATATTTCTTCTGCTCGCCTCTGATGCCATAAGGCAAGCTGCATCACGCATATTGGTGAGGCACATTTTAGAGAGATAATTAAAACCATCATCATAAACCATGAAGATATCAGGACTAAATTCATCCAGCGAGGGTATCAGGTCCCCGGCAGAGGAAGCAAAGCTCACATCAAAAAAATAAACCTCATGCCCCAGGTTGCGAAGAACCGAGGCCATCAGCAAAGTGGCAAATGGCGGATAGGGCTTTGATAGCCGCCATTGTTTGGGATCAAATTTGTAAAAATAACTATGCGTAATAAGAATCTTCACCTGTTTAAAACCTCATGCAGTTTAGATTCGTACTGCGCCAGGACACGGCTCTGAAAGTCGCGGGGATGGTGCTTCGATGCTCCGGATGTGGAACGCATAGTGAGTTCAAACTTATCTTTTCCAAAATGCCTGAATTTCTTTTTCCATCTGGAATAAGTTAAACGATGAAAGAATGATTCAAGACGATTGCCAAAAGCACCGTTAAGAAGAGTTTCCACAAGAGTATTTTTGTTTACACAGACAAATGTGCCTGCTTTTCTTGCGATGGAGTAGGAAGGGAAATAATCATTCACCCATACGTTCTTTTCCTCAAAAGTCTTCACCACATCAGAATTACCTGATACCGGTATCAGATAGAACATCTCAGTTGCAGTGAAGATATTTTTATCCGGAATTTCCAGATGATCCGTATCAATAAAATAATTCAAACAGAAATAGCGGCGTGAATTTAAAAGACGTAGTTTCTTATAAAGCATCAGAAAACTTCTGCATGTCCATAGACGACCCGCTTCTGTAATCACAAAAAAATCTATATCACCACGAGGGTGCACCACCCCTTTGGAAAGCGAACCAGAAACAGCTACAGCCCTGACATAAGGAAAACGGGCGATGAAGGAGGATACAGATGGTATTTTTGCCAGAAACTCTTTTGCCCGTTCCTCACCTTCTTGTCTGCTAATCACCCAATCTTTTACTTCAGCTTCAACTGCATAATATCCGTCAGATTCATAAACCCTTCGGCTAAGCTGAAGTTGAGAGAGAATGTCTCTTACCTGAGCAAGATCATGTAAGGAATGTAAATGAACAATTTCCTGCACAGAAAGCGGATGACGAAAAATAGAAAAGTACACCAAAGAAGACAGCACCATATCAGACAATTTATCGGAAATGGCTGGCTCTGCTACTTGCGAAAAAGCGGCGTTCTTCATTTGTCAAATCTATAAATTCTGAATGGACGTTTGAAGATTTTAAATAAAATCATCAGCCTTTCAAAAATAGATATATTCTCAGCCTCATAAGCACCAACTGACTTAAATGTACCAACACTGTGATGAAAGTAATGGTTTTTCATGTTATCGAACCCGGTTGTTTCATAGTAAGCGCGGCTTCTTGCGGCTGCATCATGAAGCTTTCTATCTTCATAGACAGGGCTATCTGCCACCAGGATATAACCATGAGGATACAGAAAATTCCCGCGTACCAGCGTTATCAATGCATTTAGATCAGAGAAATACTGAATACTTGCCGCAAAGATTACCACATCGAAACGATGACCTTTCCAGCTAAAAATATCACAATAGTAAAATTCACATTCAGGAAAAAGTCTTGAAGCCTGCTGTAATTCATGCAGGTTGATGTCGGCTCCGCTCAGCTTATGTCCGGCATCAGACAGCCGTTTGCATAACCAGCCGTTTCCGCAACCAATCTCCAGAATACTCAGAGGTTTGTTGCCAAGAATAGCCTGCATCCTCTTTAAAGTTTCTTTTCTGATTTTCCATTCAGAATGGTGAGGATGACCGGCTGAAATATCGGGTAAAGCAGTTACCTGCTCATCCGGGTATAGACGTCCTTCTGCCACCCTGAGGTTCAGATAGAGCTCTGACTGAGCGAGAAATTTATCCTCAGTATTTTTTATCAGATGCAGTGCCAAATTCAGGAAGATCCAGATACATAATCAGTGCTAAAATTATCCAAAAAGAGCCGGCAAAGTTGATATTGTTCATAAAGTTATTAAACATAGCATGCACCAGATAAGTAACGAT
>JBEGML010000249.1:0-7289 GCA_041183145.1 Bacteroidota bacterium
CCATTATGCCGGGTGCTTTTGCCGTTAAAATGCCAGATTGGAAATCTGAAAAAGACGCAAATGATAGCATTCAATTATTGAAAGAAGCGATTAATAAATCCAACGCCGATGGCGTCCTTATGCTGGTTCTGACAGAAGATCCTGCATTCATTGCCGAATCACTAAATAATTTCCTTTGGGTGTGCTTCACAAGAATCAATCCAACCCATGATATCAGCGGAGTGAATGAGTTTATTATCAATAAACACTGGGGATGTAAGGGCCCAATTATTCTGGATGCTAGAATTAAGCCTCATCACGCACCACCTCTTGTACCGGATCCTGTTGTTAAAGCAAAGGCCTCTCAAATCCTAAAAGAGGCAAGTGAGTCAAAATTCAATTCATAACGAAATAAAGCCCACCAGCACAAGCTGATTCTTTCTCGGTGTTAAAATGTATTCAGACTCATTTTACCCAGGTCTGACGGGTAATCATAAGTGCCTCCTGAACGGTGATGCGCACACCGGCATTATATGCAGTTACAAAAGGCCCCGGAAGGTTATATGAACCAAGAGACTCGCGCTTTGTTCTAGCCTCACTGTATTGCGAAAATCCACCAACAGTAAATTTAAACCATCCTTCATGCATTTCCTGAAATACCTCCTCCTGTAACTTATAAAAAGACTGTATGCTGACCGCGGTTATATCACGATGGGTGGCGCATACTTGTACTTTAAAGCTAACTGATGATTTAACCTTGTCAGTTGAAGCTTTCTCCACAACCTCTTCCTTCTTGACATCCATAATGGGCTCTGAAATTTTAGATTCGGATTTTGCCACTTGCTCTTGCACCTTATTCTCGACAGTCTGAAACGGAGATTCAGCTTCTTTCTTCACCTCCACTGCAACAGACTGCTTCACGTTGGCAGAATCCTGAACGGCTGTAACCTTTTGCTCTATACCTACAGAAACCTCTGCTTGGGCAGGCTGAACCACATTTTGAGCGCGAGCCTCTTCGTCATTTTTTTCCTTATTTATGTTTTCCTGAACCTTTGAGGCAGCGGCAGTTCCGGTACTTTCCGGAGTCGCAGTCTTGGCAATTTCAGTAACCAGATTGGAATCCGGAACTACGATGACATCAGCCGGTTTTTGCTCCGTCTCTGTTTTTGCAAGTGCTTTTTCTTCTTTACGAGCCGATTCCATGCGCGCGTAAACGTCATCCGGCACGTAATTAAGATTAACTGAATTCATCCTGCATTTCTTGCTTTCATCCTTTTCAAGAAAAGAAAACTCGCCGTCAACAGAACATGCACTTATCCACTTTGAGGCAGGACTGCGAATTAGTTTAAATGACAAATCCAGGTCAGGAGAATCCGGCATTGAAGTCCAAACATACTTCACTTTGCCACCTGTAAAAGAAAATACTCCGCCCTCATTCTCAAGGTTTGTAGCAATTATGCCGTCACAAACAGGAACCTCCACCTTGCCAAATCCTCGTAGCTCTCCCTTACTAATTTTTACGTTTACAACCTGTTCTGTTTCACTCTTCCTCTCAGATGAAAGACTGCAACTGACACCAATGCCAACAAGCTTTTTATTTACACTATCCAATAATTCAGTTTTGACAATCTGAGGTTTTGACCTTTCCTCCTCAGCCTTTAACTGAGCTATCATATCAGATGTGGGTGGAAGAACTTTAATGTGAACCGGAGTTCCTAATACACTGCGTTTTTCATTACCGTCCAAATATGAAAACCTAATGACAAAAGTATAATCTCCGGGTTGAATGGATGGATCAAGAAGCACCTTACAACGTGCGGTAAACAAATCTGTCTGAGGAAGCTCCATCCATATTAACTTCAAAACGTTATCGTCTTGTCTTAACAAAGCCCCCTTGGTTCCATAATCAGTTGCAACGAAGCCATTAGGAAGGGTAGTTTGAGCTTTTCCATATCCGGATATTCCTGCTTTGGATATCTCAATTTCCAGCTCAAAATCTCCGCCTGCATGAACAGAGGCAGGAACTGTCTGAGTGATACTTACCCTGTCTGTACCGGGACGAAATAACACCACAGCAAAAATGCCGGCCAGCAAAAATATCTGTTTGATCATGGTCATCGTTTGAAAATGAGATAGTACATCCTGAAAATGACTAACTCAAAACAAAGCTATGTAGGCCGCATCCTTGTTTCATGAACAGTTTAGTAACTTTCAAACAAGAAGATGTTAATAATACTTACATTAATTTTATATTGTATCTTTCTGCGATGTCAAATAAATGCTGGATATTTTTTCTGATTATGGCCCTTCATTTGGCCTCCTTTGCCCAGAACGAGTATATGAACGGCTTTAGTATCGATTACAAAAATCGTCACGACAGAATTTTTGAAATACAAGGTACACTAAGCTTAGGCTCTTATTTTGCAGGAGTAAGAAAACTGAATTCCTACAAAATAGATATTGAAAAACGATGGTATTGGGGATATGCACTTAGAATTAACGGAGGGTCTTCTTCAGGTGGGAACTTCCTTACCGCCAATCCCTCCATTACCAGAAAAAGCAGCTCGATACTTGCAGTTCTAAGCGAACCCGACCCTTTCAGCACCGATACCCTCCAACCTTCAAGGATACTTGGCGGAGAAGGTGCTTTCCAAATCTTTTTTCAGAGAATAATTAATCCACAGATTGATATTTCCTTTCTCATCGATGTGGCAGGATTGAATTTCGGAATCCCTGCAACAGCAGCAGTCAACTCCTCAGCGCAGGGTGCACCGGATGCAGTCATTGTCACCCCCTCCCTTCTCAGTCTGAATCTGTTCAGCGATCATTCAAGAGGTAATATAAAATACGAATTACTTGTGCGTTATTGGCTAAATCATAAATGGGGGTTGAGCGGTGGACCGGCTTACTGTTTCAGAGAACTGCGATCGGGAACCCCGATAGCGGAGGCCCAAAGATTTAGAAGGAAGCAGGTGATGTTCAATCTGGCACTCGTTTGGGCGCCCTACCATAAAAAATACAAAGACTAGGGTCAGATTCCGCTCAATAGACTGTCATCCACAAAATTCGGAAGTGTCACAACAAGTCCCGGAGTACGCTCCATTTCTCTGCGAATGGCAAAAACTGCCTCAGTGTTTCTTGCCCATGATCGTCTTGCTATTCCATTGTTTACATCCCAAAACAACATAGACTCCATTCGTCTTTCAGCATCTTCACTCCCATCCAGAACCAATCCAAAACCTCCATTAATGACCTCTCCCCAACCAACCCCACCGCCATTGTGCAGTGATATCCAGGTTGCTCCCCGAAATCCATCGCCTACAAAATTATGGACCGCCATATCAGCTGTAAAACTGCTTCCGTCATAAATATTACTTGTCTCACGATAAGGTGAATCAGTTCCACTCACATCATGATGATCACGACCAAGTACAACAGGGGCTTTGATAATACCCGATGCAATAGCCTTATTGATGGCCCTGGCAATGTTAATACGGCCTTCGCTGTCTGCATAAAGTATCCGGGCCTGTGAGCCGACCACAAGCTTATTCTGTGCCGCATGTTTTATCCATAAAATATTGTCGTACAATTGCTGCTTTATCTCTAAAGGAGCAACTTCATATAGCTTCATGAGCTCATCCTCTGCAATCCTGTCTGTTCGCTCCAGATCTTCAGGATCGCATGAGGTACAAACCCAACGGAAAGGGCCAAATCCGTAATCAAAACACATAGGACCCAGAATATCCTGGACATAACTCGCATAACGGAATGTGCCGTCGGGTTTCAGAATATCTGCCCCCGCTCTCGATGACTCGAGCAGAAAGGCATTTCCATAATCAAAAAAATACATCCCCTGCTCAACCATCTTATTAATGGCATTCACATGCCTGCGCAAGGTCTTCCTGACTTCCTCCTTAAAACGCTCCGGATCATCTGACATCATTTTGACCGAATCTTCAAAACTTATTCCGACAGGATAATAACCTCCTGCCCATGGATTATGAAGCGATGTTTGGTCTGAACCAATATCAACCCTCACACCATGTGCTGCAAAGTATTCCCACAAATCCACTACGTTACCCTGATAGGCAACAGAAAGTGCCTCGCCCGAATGCGCTGCGCTTTGTACCCGCTGAACAAGAGCAGGAAGTTCAGTAAATACTTCATCAACCCAACCCTGTTCATGACGAACCTGCGTTGCCTTGGGATTCACCTCGGCAATAATACCAACTGCACCTGCAATTTTTGCCGCCTTAGGCTGAGCCCCGCTCATTCCGCCCAGACCGGCAGAAACAAAAATCTTTCCTTTGAGACTTTCCGAGCCGACATCCAACTTTCGCCCGGCATTCATGATAGTAATAGTTGTTCCGTGAACAATTCCCTGTGGCCCAATGTACATAAAACTACCTGCTGTCATCTGCCCATATTGCGTAACGCCTAAGGCATTGAACTTCTCCCAATCATCGGACTTGCTGTAATTGGGTATCATCATACCATTTGTAACCACAACACGAGGAGCATCAGGATGTGAGGGAAATAAACCCAATGGGTGACCACTATACAGAACCAATGTCTGATGATCCGTCATTTCAGAAAGATACTTCATAACAAGCCTGTATTGCGCCCAGTTTTGAAAAACAGCACCATTACCACCGTAGGTAATCAACTCATCCGGATGCTGCGCAACTGCGGTATCCAAATTGTTTTGCAACATTAACATAATGGCTGCAGCCTGACGCGATTGAGCCTTGTATTCCCAGATAGGTCGAGCCTTGACAGCTTCTGAAGGCCTGAGTCTGTACATGTAAATTCTTCCGTAATTATCCAACTCAGCTGCAAATTCCGGCGCAAGTTCGGCATGATGCTTTTTATCGAAATATCGTAAGGCATTTCTTATGGCAAGCCGACGTTCAGACTCATTCAAAATCTTTTTCCGCCGAGGTGCATGGTTAAGAGCCGGGTTTAAAGGACGGGGATCAGGAAGAATATCCGGAATGCCTGCTGTAATTGGGTGCTCAGTTAAAATCATGTCTGAGGTTTATCTTTGGTCTTATCAAATTTTCCGCTTTTGTTGTTGTAACCCCAAGGACAATGCTTACAACCGCTTTTACAACAATAGCCACGTTTTAGATGAAACTTCTCCGTGAAAACAATATACCCTTCCTGACTTCTGTAATAATCATCTTCGCTGAGGTTGTCGAGTGGAGAAAACTCCTTCATTTGTGCAAATTTAAATTTCCGTTTTGGACTTCAACACAGTTACGGCTCAATTCATTAAACCGCCTGAGAAAAACCCCTGGCTTGCAGAATTGTTCGTATTGAGACTCGATTTAGCCGATCCCGCACTGGGCGGAAATAAATGGTTCAAATTATTTCGCTGGTTCGATATTCATGCCAAGCAAAAAACCACAATCCTCAGCACCATGGGAGGCCCCTGGTCTAATCACCTTGTGGCTTTCTCTGAGATGTGCTTCAGAACGGGCAAAACCCCTGAACTTTGGGTTAGAGGGGAAGAACCTGAAATTAAAAATCCGCGCTTAATTTACCTAGCAAAACATGGAGCTTTAATCAATTTCATCAGCAGAGACAAGTATCGAGAACTCCGGGAAATGGACGCGCATCCTCTGGATAGCACAATACCGTTCCTGCCCGAGGGCGGCCGATCTGTCGAGGCTGTTTCAGGTGTAAAAGAAAAAATGTCTCCCCTCACACACGGCTGGCCTCTTGTACTTTGCGCGGCAGGCACCGGCACCACTGCGGCAGGACTTATAACCGGGGCATCTGCAGGAACGCAAGTGATTGTTTTTCCGGCACTCAAGGCAGTTTCTCAAATTGAAGAAAATATCAAAAAACTAACAAATAATTTCACGCCCGATGGAGTGAACTACAAAGTTGAGCAAGCCTGGCCGGAACTGAGATTTGGGAAAATAACCCAGGAAATAAAACAGTTTACTGCAGAATTCCTGAAAAGTCATGACCTGCCTCTTGATTACGTCTATACAGCAAGAATGATGATGAATCTGATGCAAGGCCCCGGAAGGAAATATTTGAATCAAGCCCGAAGATGCCTCTTCATACACAGCGGAGGCTTATTTATGCCACAGAATTCCACCTGATTACTAAATTCCTATTTTTACCAGCCTTTGGAAAGAGTGCTTCTTATAGGATATTTTTTTCCTCCCTGCAACCTAACTGCAGGAGAGCGCCTCCATTCCTGGGCCCGGCACCTTCATAAATTCGGTTATTATCCGGTAGTAATTACCCGACGCTGGGATGTACCGGTTGCAAAACTCAGCGATATGTCTCTGCCAACCCCTGAAGAGGTTCTGCTGACCACCCACGAAAATTATGAATCCTATGCGGTTCCGTACCATCCCAACATCAAAGACAGGGTTTACACACACTTTGGTGACAACGATATGGTACTGGTACGTAAATTTTTGACCCTCAACGAACTTGTACTTCAACGCTATAACAACCGCTTTATACCCTATCACAACATCGGAAGTTTTGCAGACGAATTTCTTTCAAATAATCCGGATATAAAGAAAGTGATTATCACAGGCAATCCTTTCATTCTATTCAAGTTTGGCTATCAACTTCACAAAAAATATGGAGTAAAATGGATTGCCGACTACCGGGATGCATGGACAACCTCCGATATTGACACAATCAATCGTGACAAAATCTTCAGAATGATAAGAAAATCTGAAGCTAGCGATGAAAAACGTTGGGTAGGCACAGCCTCGGCTGTAACGTCCGTATCTGAGCCACTGCAAAAAAAAATCAGCGAACTTGTAAAAATTCCCGGGCAATGGATTCCCAATGGCTTTGAATTAGGAGAATTCGATGAATTCAAAAACGTAGTTCCATTCAGTAAATTCACAGTCACCTATGTTGGAACACTATATTTCGGACAAGACATAGAAATGTTTTGCGAGGCCTTTAAATTACTGGTTAGAAAATACCCCATCGAAGACAAGGAGATTCTCTTCCCCGGCCTGGCCTTTTACGAACAACAGCATCAACGTATAAAAAATGCACTTTCCGGGTTCGAAAAATATTTTCATGCCAGCGGTCGCACTTCTAAAGAAAAAATTCTTGAAATAGAAGTAAAATCAAACATCCTGCTTTATCCTGCATGGAAAGGGTTTGAAGGAATCATTCCCAGCAAAATTTATGAATATATAGCAAGCGGCACACATACGCTTGTAGCACCATCAGACAGTGGTGAAGTAGAAAAAATCGTCAAAAAATCCGGATGTGGTTCAATCACCAACACGGTAGAGGAAACCTTCTTATTTCTGGAG
>JBEGML010000250.1:0-8151 GCA_041183145.1 Bacteroidota bacterium
ATGTACAACATTGGCCAGTAGTGGTCAGGTGAGGGAATGCTGAGTTGAGCTGCAGCACCTAGGTTGTGGTAGTTCACCAAAGGCATGTGGTCTGCACTTGTAATTTTTTTTACGGCAAAATCATCGAATTCCTGTGCCCATTCATAGGCTTCGTCTTTCCACTGCATTCGACCGAGATTATGTACAATGTTACCGCTACCAATAATGAGCACTCTTCTTCTGCGCAAGGCTGATAGGCTTTTAGCGAGGCGGTAATGATTTTCATGGCTGCGACTGACATCAAGACTAAGCTGAATAACAGGAATATCTGCATCGGGGAACATCGGTTTTAATACACTCCATGCGCCATGATCTAAACCCCACTCCATATCCTGTACCACATGCTCAGGTTTAAAGAGTTCAGCTGTTTGTGCAGCGAGTGCAGGGTTTCCGCTAGCAGGATACTGCACATCAAAAAGTGCCTGTGGAAATCCTCCGAAGTCATGAATAGTTTCAGGTTTTGGAACCGAGGTAATACGAATTCCATTGCTCAGCCAATGGGCCGAAATGCATAGGATAGCTTCCGGTCGTGGAAGCTTTTGTCCGAGCTTTTTCCATTCTCTGCTGTAGGGGTTATCTTCTATGGCATTCATCGGACTGCCATGCCCTATGAAGAGAACGGGCATTATTTCCGCACCGGCCGGCTTGGAAAATAAATCGTTTAGTGAAGAACTTAATCCTGACATGGTAATTGCAGCAGCGACGCTTTTGATGAAACCTCCCCGGTTCATGGTTTGTTATTCAGATAGTGTGGAATGGAGTCTATTCGTTGTTTCAGCTCTTCGTATGCGGAGAATCCTCTGCTTAGGATAAGCATGGTATCTGTATCCTGATAGACCAGTGTTGGAAAACCGTTTATGCCCAGTGAGGAGGTGATTTGATAATCTTCCTGTGTTTTTCCGGCAACAAGTGGATCATTGAGCATTTTCCGGAAATGATCTTCATCCATTCCAAATAATTTTGCAAGTGGTCTGTAGGTAGCATCGTCTTGCAGGTCTTTTCCGTCTTGATAAAAGGCCCATTGTAAATCATGTACAAAGGAGATTGAATTTTCAGGCTTCAGTAATTTACAGATCGTAATTGCACGTGAGGGTTTCTCTGAATTGAGAATTGCATTGCCTGGCATCAAAACATTTTTGATGAAGTTGTCACCAAACCTGATACCGGTATTTTCTTCGACAGTTTTGTATGCTTCTTTTATAAAAGGAGCGATTTCGTTGATGCTTCCGCTTTTAGCATCTGGAATCATGCCACCTGAAACAACCTGAAATTGATATTTGTCTTTGTAGTCAACAGATATTTTTTTGATAACAGGACCAAAGCCGTAGCACCAGCCGCAGAGCGGATCCTGGAAGTAGATGATTTTGGACATGGTGTTGTGTTTTTCGTTGTTGTTTAAAGAGATAATTCCTGTGAGAAGAAGATAAAGGAAGAGATTCAGTACAGGCATTTTGGCGAATAAATGATTGACAAATTTACTGCCCGGTTTGAAAAGAGCTGTTAATCTGGATTAATAAAGTCCTTTAGATAAAGCAGAAACCCCCATTTTTAAAAAGTAAATGAAGAGAAACTCAGTCAGATAAATTTGAGCTACCTCACTGCAGTCAATTGTAATTACTGACAAATAGGATGCTGGAAAGAACTCTCCGATTTTATCGGTTTGTACTAGACAGCTTTGATTGCAAGAATCAGAATGTCATCAATTTGTTCATAGTCTTGTTTCCACTCAGATATGGTCTTCTCTATTTCCACTTTCTGCTCTGAAATGGGTTTTTCGGTTTGCGAGGTTATGAGATTGATGAGTCTTTTGGAGGTGAATTTTTTACCGATTTCTCCGCCAAACTGATCCACCACTCCATCAGTATAGAGATACAATGTATCTCCGCTGTTTAAATCAAATTCTTTGTAGGAGAAGGTATAATTTTCGGGCATCCTGGCGCTTATTCCCATGTCATCGGGTTGTATTTTTTCTATGCCATTTTTTGTGCTTATAAGCATTGGTCTTCTTGAGCTGGCGAACTGAACTTTATTTTCATTTTTAAGGAAGGTGCACACCGAGAGTTCAAGGCCATCGTCTATGGTAATAGATGAAAATTCACTGTTAAAAGCATGGCGGAATTCCCTGTTCATGCCGTTAAGAATGTGATCGGGTCTTGAAATTTTACGTGTTTCGATAAGGTTATGAATGATATTGATGCTAATCATGGTCATCATAGCTCCCGGAACTCCGTGTCCAGTGCAATCACCGCAGATCAGGATAATTTGATTGTCTATTTCTTTTACTGTATAGAAATCCCCGCCTACTGATTCTTTAGGTTTAAATATGACAAAATTTTCTTTGAACAGGTTGTTGAACATTTGTTCATTGGGAAGCAGTGCCTGTTGTATGTTTCTTGCATATCTGAGACTTGCTGCTACATCAGCATTGATCTCTTTGTAGATATCACGTTCTTTTTTTACTTCAGAGAATACCGATCTGCTCTGTTTGGTTTTTTTGCTGATGTTCAGGCAGAGTTTGATTTTTGCCTTGAGTAAATCCGGATCAGGTGGTTTGGCAATAAAATCAATTGCTCCGCTGTCGATACCTTTAAGTACTTTTTCTTTATCGGAACCCAGAGCTGAGAGGAAAAGGATGGGGATGTTTCTGGTTTCTTCTGATTGTCCCAATATTCTTGCAACTTCAAAGCCATCTAATTCAGGCATCTGAACATCAAGTACAATGCAGTCGTAAGAATTTTTTCTTGTCATTTCAAGCGCCTTCATACCGGAATTTGCCCGGTGCACCAGGTAAGGTTCGCTTTTAAGAAGGGCATTTAAGGTAAACAGGTTATCATCAAGGTCGTCTACAATAAGCACCAAAGGTTGATTTTCTGTAGTTTCAGATTTTTCTTGTGTACTTTTCCTTACATCAGAGATACTTCTCTGATTCAGGTCATGAAAAACACCTATTAATTCTGAAACATCTGCAATGATGTCTGGATGGAATCTGCTTATGGCGGCAAGAGGCATTGTAGCAACGCCGGCGCTTTCAGGTGATTGCACGATGGTAAGTCCACCGGAGTTTTTAATGCGCATCATTCCTGCTGATCCGTCGGCATTTGCACCCGAAAGTAAAATCCCAATGCAATTTTCACGGAATGTTCGTGCGAAGCTATCGAAGGTTACATCGATACTGGGTCTGGAGTAATTTACCTTTTCTGAGTAGTCCAGGCATAGAGTACCATCAGAATCTACCAAAAGGTGGTAATCACCCGGAACAAGATAGATATTGCTGTTTTCCAATTTCATCTTATCCTCAATTTCGAGAACACGAAGTTTACACTTTTTGCTCAGTACATCTTCTAGATGATATTCCACTGTGCTTTTACGGTGCAGGACAATAACAATCGGGTAGGGGAAATTTTCAGGGATATGCGGCAACAAATTGATAATTACCGTTATGCTTCCTGCAGAGCCTCCTATGACAACTATTCCTTTCTTCTCCATACTTTAAATTGACTGTGGAAGGTCTCCATTTTTTCTACTATCGGCGATAACATGATATTTTCCTTGGAACCGAGTGCTAAAAATCCGCGTGGATTAAGACTTTGGTAAAAGGTATTGAGAACATTATTCTGTAAATCTTTATTGAAATAAATCAATACATTTCTGCAGACAACGAGGTCGAATTTATTGAAGGGGCCATCGGAGACAAGGTTGTGAGAGGAGAAAATGATTTTTTCTTTAAGTGGTTCAATAATTACAGCTTCTCCATTTTTGAATTCGTAATAATCTTCGAAACGACCTTTGGATTCGCTCTCTTTGTAGTTATATCCGTACAACTTGATGTTGTCTTCACTGTAGGCACCTCTTCGGGCCGCATCCAGAACAGATTGATTGATATCTGTGGCGTAGATGATACTTTGCTGCAGTAAATTTTCTTCCTTTAACAAGATGGCCAGAGAATAAACCTCTTCACCGGTTGAGCAGCCTGCATGCCAGATACGAATAGGAGAATGTTCTTTCAATTCAGGCAGAACCTTTTCTCTGAGTGTCTTGAAGAAATAGGGATCTCTGAACATTTCCGTTACGTTAACGGTAATCTCCTCAATAAACTCGTTTAGTTTGTCAGGGTTTTCACCAAGGATTTCAAGCAGTGTGTTAACATTCGGGATTTTTTTTGTGTCAACATATCTTTGAAATCTCCTGATCAGTGAAGGTTGGGAGTAATTTAAAAAGTCGAAACCAGAGTGGTCGTAAATTGCAGAAATAATTTCTTCGGCTTCTTTCTCACCAATCTGTATATTGTTGATTTCTGTCATTGAGGCAACAGCGAATTAATTTTTTTAAGAAGTACATCTATGTCTATGGGCTTGCTGCAATAGTCGTCAGCTCCTGCCTCTAAACATTTTTCCATGTCTCCTTTCATGGCAAGTGCGGTAAGAGCAATCACCTTTGTGTTTTTGTGGCTTGGATTTTCTCTGATGTGTTTCAGGGTTTCAAAACCATCCATAACGGGCATCATCATATCCAAAAGCACAATATCCGGCTTAATAGCATCAATTTTTTCCAGACATTCCTGTCCGTCGGTGGCAGCGGTTACTTTGATTTTTTTTGCTTTAAGATAAGCAGAAAGGGCAAAAATATTCCTTTCATCATCGTCTACCAGGAGTACGTTAATTTGACCAGACATTTTCTTAGTTGTTGTTTTGGGTTAGCCATACTTTTGCCAGTCCTATCAGTTGATCTACATCGACAGGTTTGCTGATGAAATCCGAAGCACCTGCTTTCAGACATTTTTCTCTTTCATCAGCTTGGCTTTTTGCGGTAAGCGTGATGATGGGAATTTTTTTGCCATGAGGCAATTCTCGCAGTTCCTTCATAGTTTCATATCCATCCATCACCGGCATCATGATATCCATAATGATAAGTTCGATGCCACTATCACCTCCAAAAATTTCCAGGGCTTCTTTCCCGTCTTTTGCTTTGAACACTTTTGCACCCTGCATTTCGAGTAGTCCTCCAATAGAAAGAAGATTTTGGTTGTCGTCATCAACAATCAGGATAGAACGGTTTTCGAGAATTTTAGATGATCTGATTGGAGGTCGCATTTTCCTTTCTTTTTTGGATGAAACCAGATAGTTAAAGAAAAGACCTATCTCAGAGGCAATATCAGCATAGTTTCTGACAATTCTGATATTAAAGTTTTCTTTGAAGCTGTTTAATCTTTTTTGTTCCAGTGGCGAAAGATAACCGGATGAGAGAATAATAACAGAAATTGACTCTCCTGAATAATGCTTTTTCAGTATGGTCATGATATCGGTAATCTTAATTCTTCTCATTGAAATATCGAGAATGACAAGCGATGGTTTGATTTTATCAAGCTGTATTTCTAGATTTTTGTCAGTATCAACAGCATCAACTGCAATTCCTTGTTCAACAAGGTAATTTTCCATGGCTTGTCTGTGTTCTGATTTATCTGAAATCACAAGAATTTTGTTTCCCTTGTGGTGCTGGGTGAAATCCAGTGATTTTAGCACCTGTTGTATGGCCTCGTGGGTCAGTGGTTTGGGTGATACACCAACTGCGCCGGCTTTAGAGCCTTGATGAAGCTGAATACTTTCTGAGGATACAATATGAACAGGTATGTGAGAGGTTTCTGCAAATTCTTTCACTTCCTTAAGAACCTCCCAACCATTTTTCTGTGGCAAATTGATGTCAAGGATAATACCGCTTGGCAGGTATTTTTTTGCCAGAATAACAGCATCGTTACCATTCATGGCGACTAAAACCTTGAAGCCTTTCGCCCTTGCCTCTGCCATGTAGGTTTTAGCAAGTATGAGGTCGTCTTCAACTACCAGAATAGTTTTGTCGCTGCTGTGTATGAGCTTTCGGTCATCATCCAGATTGACGTCGGCTACATTTGCTTCGTTTTTTGATTTTCTGTTTGAGGGAGCGGGCGATGGAATGTGCAATGGAATTGCCTCTTGGCTGTTCTCCTGCAACTTATTTTCTGAGTAATGTGTGGGAATATACAGACTGAAGCAGCTGCCACTTCCGGGCTTGCTTTCGAGTCCGATGTGACCTCCAAGAAGATGAGCAATTTCTTTACTTATTGATAGGCCAAGACCGGTGCCTCCGTATTTCCTTTTTGTAGAGCCATCAGCCTGTTTGAACGCCTCAAAAACCATGGCCTGTTTTTCTTCAGGTATCCCAATTCCGTTGTCATTAACGGAAAAAGCAATTGTATGATCTGGAGATGTTTTGATTTCAAGTTTAACTGTGCCTTCAGGTGTGAATTTGAATGCGTTTGACAGAAAATTTTTCAGAACCTGATCCAGCCTCATTCGATCGGTGTAAATGCTCGCCGGACAACTTTTGTCTAATACAACCGAGAAGTTTATTTTCTTTTCCCTACTTAAAGGACCGAAAAGTTTTTCAATATCATTCTTTAGATTCTCCAGATTAATTGTTTCTGCATTAATATCCATTTTCCCTGACTCAATCTTGGATAAATCCAGTATATCATTGATTAATTCAAGCAGGTTATTTCCTGCTTTGTTGATGACCGAGACGTATTCAAGCTGATCTTCAGAAAGGTTACCTTCCATATTGTCATTCATCAGACGGCTAAGCAAAATGATTGAGTTCAGCGGTGTTCTTAACTCATGGCTCATGTTGGCCAGAAACTCAGATTTATACTTACTGCTGAGTTCAAGCTCTGCTGTTTTTTTCTCCAAAGCCTTGGTAGCTTCGGTTAACTCTTTGTTCTTTAAATCAAATGAATGGTTTTTTTCTGTCAGTAATTTAGATTTTTCCTCTAATTCCTTGTTTGATTGCATCAACTCCTCCTGCTGAACTCTTAGTTCCTCCTCAGAGGCTTGTAATTTTTCTGATTGGGCTTCTAATTCGGTGTTGGCTTCTTCAAGATCTTTTTGTGTCAGTAAAAGAGCTTCGGTTTGCTTTTTGAGTGCTTCTGATTCTTTTTGTTTGGTAATATCAAACCTTAGAGCAACGAATTTTTCGATGACGCCATCTTTGTTTTTAAATGGAGTTATAGTTGAGTCAACCCAATAGTAACTGCCGTCTTTGCTTTTGTTAAGAATTTCACCCTGCCAGGTGAGACCCATTTTCAGGGCTTTCCACATACCGACAAAAAGACCATCGGGCTGTTTGCCCGATTTGAGCATTCTGTGATTTTTACCTATTAACTCTTCACGCTCGTATCCTGAAATTTTGCAAAATAAATCATTAACGTATAGTATGTTTCCTTCGGCATCTGTTTCTGAAACAATTGCGGCTTTATTTAATACCTCTATCTGTTGTTTCAGACTCAGTGAAATATCCGCAATTTGCGTTTGTTGAATTTTCGTAAGGGTGATATCATAACCGATGATGATGACTTTGTAAAAATTTCCGTTTTTATCTGAAACCGGCGTGTAGCTTGCCTGAACCCACAAGGCGCTCCCATCTTTTGTTTGGATCTGATATTCACCTTTAAAATTTTTTCCTTCCTTTAACTCTTCCCATAACAAGTTTGCCGATTCGTTATTGGTTTCATTTTTAACGCTCAAAATGTCATGATGCTTGCCAATCAGCTCCTCTTCATTGTACTGGCTGAGTTTAAGAAAAAGATCATTAACTGAAATAATTTTTCCTTCAGTACTAAACTCGAGCATCAGTGTGGCTTTGTTGATGGCGTTGATCCTGTTTTGTAGCTCTTGTTCTTTGCTGTCGAGAATTTCTAAAAGACACTCAAGTTTATCTTTTGCTGACAGCGAATTCAGATAGATAGAAATAGGCTTTGAGTTGACCTCAACAAACGTACTGTCCATTTCACTGAACTCACCAAATTTTGAAAGTTCAATGATTCCCTTAAATTCCTGATTGACATAAAGTGGAATGATAATCAATGATATGTTTCCAGTATTGAGTAATGACCTGTTCAGATTGAAATTTGAATCACTGATATTTTCTATTATAACGGCTGATTTCTTTTGAATCGCCTGGGCAAAATAAGTGTGCTCAGCCTTCACCTCTTTCTGGAGGTTTTCATTAGTGCCCATGGCATACTGCAGCAGTAATTTGTTTTGCCCTTCGTGCGTGTAAAAGGTGCCGCCAAAACATTTGAGG
>JBEGML010000251.1:0-4665 GCA_041183145.1 Bacteroidota bacterium
GAGATGATATTCCTGATTGTTACTAAAGATGATACAAGCCAAATTAGTGATTATTGTAAAAAGCATAATGTACCGATTCAGAATATCCGATTTGTTCAGGCTGAGAGAGAGGAGGTTCCAACACTTATTGCACTCAGTAAAATCTCAGTTTTTTTTATACTTCCGTCCTATTCAAAAAAAGCAAGCTCCCCCACTAAACTGGCTGAACTAATGTCTATGGGCATTCCTGTACTTTGTAATTCTGGCGTTGGAGATGTAGCAGATATCGTTAATGAATATGAAGCCGGATGGGTTCTAGATGATTTCAGTGATGAATCTATGCAAAAAATTTCCAAGCTGATAACACAATCACCCGAGGCCAATAAAACAAGGCTCAGAGAAGCAGCATCTGAATATGGATCACTGGAAACAGGCGTAAAACGATACCATAAAATATATTGCAGTCTGCTTGAATTCAGACATGATGATAACTGCCACCGTGCATGATATTCGCTGCACGATACAACTGCTCAAGAAATATCACCCTCACGAGCTGATGTGGAAAGACCATTCTCGATAGTGAAATCACTGTATCAGCACGTTTACGAGCCTCGTCACTGAATCCATAAGCGCCTCCTGAAGAAAATACCAATCGCTTTCTGCCTCCGGAAAAAACACCCTTCAGGTATTCGGAAAACCCCGGTGAATCATATTGCTTTCCCCGTTCATCCAGTAACACAAGAATGTCATTAGTATCAATCTTCCCCAACAGCAGTCTGCTTTCTTCCTCCCTCAACCTCAATTCGTCACTTGTCTTTATTAATTTCCTGTTGTACAAAGGCTCAACTGAAAACGGGAAATAACGGGCGATGCGTCCCGAATATTCATCCATTAGGCTCTGAATTTCCGTTCCTTCAGTCTTCCCGATGGGGCAAAACAACACTTTCATACTACAAAGGGAATAAAATGGCTTGATTTTTGAAAATATTAAACCCTCAAAAGGTTATTTTTGACTCTTCTTAATGAGCGGCTTGCTGATCCATATCTCCCTTATTTTTCATCTACTTGGTGCAACAAACCCCATTGACAATATCCATCAGGCAATAAAAACCTCAAATCACAGATACATTGCCGCTTACTTCGGCACATCCGTTGAGCTAAAACTCCCCGGCAACGAAGGCCTCTACAGCAAGGCACAGGCAGAGCTTCTGCTAAGAGATTTCTTTCTGAGAAATCCACCAAAAACTTTTAATGTCCGATATGAGGGTGGCGCAGAAGATGGCTCAAAATATTCTATCGGCCGACTTGAAACCAACAATGGCTCAAGTTTCAGAACCTACCTCTTTCTCAAAAAACAAAATGATCATTTCCTGCTCAGGGAATTCAGAATAGAAAAGGAAAAATGACGGAAGATGCATTCATAAAAATGGCCCTTGATGAAGATTTAGGTCTAGCTGATCACACCTCAATAGCCTGCCTGCAAGGCTGCGGAATACAATCTGCACGTCTTATCGCCAAGGAAGATGTCACCATTTCCGGACTGGAAATTGCGGAAAAGGTATTCAAAATGGTGGACCCAAAAACAGAATTTGAAGCCTTATTGAAAGATGGAGAACAAGTTCTGACAGGAACAAGTGTTTTCAGAGTGCGCGGTAATGCATCTAGCCTGCTAACTGCAGAAAGGCTTGCCCTGAATTTCGTTCAAAGGATGAGTGGTGTAGCAAGTCTTACCCGTGAACTCAGTAATATGGTCAGTGAATTCAACTGCATACTGCTCGATACGCGTAAAACCACCCCTGGCTTCAGACAATTTGAAAAAAAAGCTGTCCTACATGGTGGCGGTCAGAATCATCGCTTCGGCCTTTTTGATATGATCCTTATCAAAGATAACCACATTGATTTCTGCGGTGGCGTAAAAAATGCAATTCAAAAAGCAGAGTCATACCTCAAAACCAACAAGCTAAATATCCCAATCGTAGTTGAAGTGCGAAATGATAAAGAAATTGAAAGTGCACTTCAATCAAATAGTATCACGAGATTACTGCTCGATAATTTCAGTCCCAGCGAAATGCAGAAGGCAATAAAACTCATCAATGGAAAAATTCCAACAGAGGCAAGTGGAGGAATCAATAAAAAAAATATTCGAGACTACGCCGCTACAGGAGTTAATTATATCTCTCTGGGTGCTCTCACCCACTCATACAGAAGTATGGATCTTAGCCTTAAAGCAGAATGAAAAATTTTCTGCTGAAAGTACCCTTCATCAAAAACCTAAGCGATAAACTATATAACGCGGGAGAAAAAATTTTTATTCCCGGATTTGAAAAAGTCTCTCTGTCAGAAGTAAGTATATTTTTCCTCAAGGGACTCAGCAACGCCTCCTTGGGCATGAGAGCCTCCAGCCTTGCATTCCGTTTCTTCATGGCTATTTTTCCATCGATTATTTTCTTATTCACACTTATTCCTTATGTACCCGTAGAAAATTTCCAGGACTCACTGCTCGAGATTTTATCCCAGATCATGCCATCCAATGCCTATCAGGCTACTAAAGATACCATCGAAGATCTCATCAGAAATAAACAAGGCGGATTGCTTTCTTTCGGATTTTTTTTTGCACTCTATCTGACAACAAATGGAGTACATGCCATGATTCAGTCATTCAATGAGACGAGTCACTTTGAAGAACACAGAGGGAGCGTAAAAATCTGGCTTGTTTCCTTGCTACTCGTCACCATCTTTACCCTTGTTCTGGTATCGGGCATTTCACTTCTTATCCTGAGTGAAGTTCTGTTACATAATCTGATGGAACAAGGCTGGATTGCCAGTGGCATTGGATATTGGTCTATTGTTGCCGGTAAATGGATAATCCTTCTCGCCATGTTCTTTTTTGGATTGTCATTTCTGTATTATCTCGGTCCGGGCGGAAAAGTAAAATTCAGGTTCATTTCGGCAGGATCAAGTTTGGCCACAGCGCTCATCATACTCATCTCAACCGGATTCGGATATTTCGTAAACAACTTCGGACAATACAACAAATTGTATGGAAGCATTGGTACAATCATCGTTGTAATGCTCTGGATTTATTTCAATACCCTGGGCATACTACTCGGCTATGAACTTAATAATACCATTCACCATACAGCCGAATCAAAAAATAAAACTACTACAGTAAACTAAAGGGTCATTTTTATACCTTCGTAGACGCTCAAAACACTATGCGCCTGCCAATTATCATACTCTGTTTCCTCTCCCTGAATGCCATTTGCCAGGAAGAATATCGCTCCCCGGAAAACAAGGTCTACTGGAAAAACAAACTCCCCCACCCGGGATATTTTCAACAAGATATTCATTATAAAATTAAAGCTGTCATCGATGAGAAAAATGACTTCATAAACGGAAAAGCGGAACTTGTTTACTGGAACAATTCAAATGACACGCTCAACGAACTTTACTTCCATCTCTATCAAAATGCCTTCCAGCCCGGTTCTTACCTCGATAAACTTCAGGAAGAAAATGATGTACGGGCAAGCTATGGTAAGTATGAAAGTAAAAAATTAGGCACCGAAATAGAAGCACTAAATGTAAACGGGAACGCAGCGGATTTCATTATTGACAATACCATAATGAAGGTTAACCTGAAATCTCCGCTCCCTCCGGGTAACAGTCTTGTTGTACAATGTGACTTCAGAACATTTTTCGATTTGGGAAGCACGCGAAGAAGAATGAAACTTTTCTCCTCATACGGAAAAAAGCATTTCGACGGTGTGCACTGGTATCCGCGAATATCAGTCTATGACCGAAAGTTCGGTTGGGATACACAACAACATCTCGGCAAAGAATTTTATGGAGAATATGGCACCTATGAAGTTGAACTCGACTTCCCGGAAAATTTTATCGTTGAGGCTACAGGGGAATTACTAAACAAAGGTGAGGTATTACCCGAAGAGCTCAGAAACAAACTCGACCTCCGTAATTTCGCAGGCAAACCCTGGGAAAGTCCCCCCTCGGAAATTATCCCATACTCACCTGAAAAAAGAAAGGTATGGAAATACCGCGCTATCAATGTTCATGACTTTGCATTCACAGCGGATCCGAGCTACAGAATTGGTGAGGTTGAATGGAATGGTGTTAAAATAATCGCACTTGCTCAGGAACAACATGCTGCAGGCTGGCAAAACGCTGCCGCTTACACAGCTAAAGTTATTGAGGTTTACTCAAAGGACTTTGGCATGTACCTCTATCCAAAAATGATTGTAGCCGATGCACGCGACGGAATGGAATATCCCATGCTAACCCTTGATGGCGGGCGTGATCCTGACTATCGTGGTTTGCTCGCGCATGAAGTGGGCCACAATTGGTTTTTTGGTATGGTTGGAAACAATGAAACCTATAGGGCATTTTTAGATGAAGGATTTACTCAATTCCTTACCGGTTGGGCTTTAACAAAAATAGATGGTGATACACTGGTAAGAGCCCGTTACAAATCATCTTACCTTGAAAATTTCAAAAGAGAAGATCTCGTTAGGGAAAGAACCTGCTATAATGCCTATATGCAAGACGCTATCAGAGGCAACGACACTCCATTGAATGTTCATAGTGATGACTTTAACGGCGCACTCGGGCACGGAGGCGGATATCGAAATGTATATTACAAAACCGCCACCATGCTGCACAATCTGCAATATG
>JBEGML010000252.1:0-4835 GCA_041183145.1 Bacteroidota bacterium
GACATAGCCTCAGGGGTCATGCCTGAGTTATGGCCTGCTTCGAAAATTTCTTTCCCCATTTCTACGAATTCATAGTCGAGAGGAACGGCGGCTGCTTTGAAAATTGCCAAAACTGAATCCATGATTTCCGGTCCTATTCCATCACCTTTCGCGACCGCGATACATTGAGTTTTTTGCATTTTGTAATTAAGATTTGAAATTCCAAAGCTAAACAAGCTTATGAAAGCTTTGTTCCTGGTTTGAATTCTTTTGTTAACATGCATTTCCACATAGCGGACGGGGAATTATATCTGAAGATTTTGAAAAATAGCACTAATTTTGGTTGTTGATGCCTGATATCCGAAAAATCGTTTTTCTGTCGCTGTATTGTAGTCTTCTGATGTTCGGTTATGGAACAGCTGAAGGGCAGGTTTTAAGGTTCAAAAGATTAACTGCCGAGCAGGGGCTTTCTCAAAGCTCCGTTAGTTGCTTTCTGGAAGACAGCAGGGGATATATGTGGATAGGAACCGAAGATGGTCTGAACAGATATGATGGTTACGAGTTTTCAGTTTTCAAAAATGAGCCGGGGAATTCCAACTCTCTGCCTGATAATAGTATTTCTGCAATCGTTGAAGATTTTAAGGGAAATTTATGGATTGGCACACGGCATGAAGGCCTTGTAAAATATGATCCGGTCACCAAAAAGTTTATTCGCTATCTCAAGCACAGTGATAATTTCAAGGGGCCACCAAGCAAGGTGATTACCTGTATTTTCAGAGACAGTAAAAACCGGATCTGGATTGGTACTGAAGATGCCGGTCTTAGCTGTTATGATCCATTAAGTGATCAATTTAAAAATTTCAAATACCGATCTGAAAAGAAAAAATCTCTCTCTTCGAATCATATTACTTCCATCGCTGAAGACAATGCAGGTAATATTTGGCTTGGAACTCCTGGTTACGGGCTTACATGTATACAGCCCGAAACCGAAAAGATAAGCAGGTATTTTTTTTGTGAGGGCGACAGTTCCAGACTGATGAGTCCGGCAATTGCCGGTTTTTTCAGGCTTCCCGGCAATCAGGATGTCTTGTGTTTTTTAGACAGTGAAGGCAGGTTTTACCGGATTGATGGCATAAAAAAAACCTATAAGCAAATCTATCATCGCGTATCTGAAAGCCTTGACAGAGAGGTTTCAGTTCTCAAAGATTTTTCTGTGAACAATAAAGGAGAAATCTGGATTGGTGGCCGAGGCTCAGGCCTTTATGTGCTTAAAAACGGGGGCAACTCATTAGTTAATTATTCTTTCGAGCATCGAAATCCCTATTCACTCAGCAGTAATTTTATTTCCTGCTTTTATCAGGACAGATCCGGAAATATATGGATTGGAACCAATGGTTCAGGTGTGAATATCTACAATCCCAAAAGTGCGGGATTCAAAAATTTCAGTCAGTATGTTTTTGATGGCGAATCATTACCTGATAATGATATCTGGTCAATTTGCGGCAGTGGCAATGAGTTACTACTGGGAACCTCCTCCCGCGGTGTGCTTCGATTTAATCCGGAATCAGGAAAAGCAATCGAATTCCCATTGCCCGGAAATGTATTCGACAAAGAGGGGGCACGTTTCGTGGTGAATGTAAAGCAGCTCAGTAACGGCGAAATTTGGGCAGCTACGCGCGGAGACGGAATACATATTTACAATAGCAAAGGCAAGTGGCAGGATGTTATACATCACAATCCCATAAGAGGCAATTCTATCTCGGGAAACACTATTTCCTCACTCATTCAATCTCCAACAGGTTCGGTTTGGATTGCTGTTAAAGGAAAAGGTATAGTACGTTGTTACCCTGGTTCAAGAACATTTAAAGTCTATCCTTGTGAACCGGATAAGAAAAATGCACTTTCAAATTCAGATATTAATGTACTCGCCACTGATCGACTCGGTCGGATATTAGTGGGGCATGCAGATGGCGTTGATGTTCTTGATACACTGAGCGAGCATTTTACTAAAATTAGCCGAACCTCAGCCAACAAACCAGGTAATAAGTTTGATGAAGTGTTTACCATTTTCTCAGACAAAAGCAATTTACTCTGGATAGGGACCTCTAAAGGACTTTGTGTTCAGCATCCTGATGGAAAGATGTTGATTTTTCGGGAGATATCAGGGCTTCCCGATGATATGGTAGCAGGTATCACACAAGACCAAAATGGCAAAATCTGGTTTTCCTCCCATAAGGGGATTTTTCGCTTTGAACCACCAGAAGCCAAATTGTTAGTTTCTGCCCCGGGGACATTTTTGGCAAAAATCAAAAATACCCTCCGAAACTATGACTACACCTCAGGCCTGAATTCCAATGAATTTAATTTAAATGCTGTATTCTGTAATACGGATGGAAAAATTTATTTCGGCGGTCCTGTTGGTGTATCCTCTTTTCATCCTGATAGCCTTGCAGATAAATTCTCTGAAAATCCTGTCGGGCTTGCATCATTTAAGGTGCTCGGTAATGAGTTTATTATTAATCCTAACGACACTGTTATTTCGCTCGATTACAATCAGAATTACCTGTCTTTTGATTTTCTTTCTATTAATCTTCTTAACGCTCAGCCAACGCGTTATGCCTATATGCTTTCAGGGTTTGATAAAGACTGGATTCTTTCCGGAAACCGGAGGTTCGCTTCCTACACCAACCTTGACCCGGGTGAATACACCTTTAGAATTAAATCAAGTTCTGGAAACAGGACATGGGATATTCGCGAGTTTGCACTTAAGATTAAAATAAGTAAACCTTTCTGGAAAAAAGGCTGGTTTTATTTTATCACCATCACACTTTTCATCGGGATCATTTGGGTTTTTATATTCTTTAGGGAGCGAAAATTGAATTCCGACAAGGTGCGGCTGGAGCACCTTGTTGAGGAAAGAACCCACGAACTCAGAAATGCCAAAGAGCAGGCAGAAAACAGCATGAAGGCCAAGGAGATGTTTCTCTCTACCATGAGCCATGAAATTCGAACACCATTGAACGCTGTAATTGCAGTAAGTCAGCTGCTGATGGATGAAAATCCAAAGCCGGAACAGATAGAAAATATTGAGACCCTTCGTTTTAGCTCAGAAAATCTGCTTGTTCTCATTAATGATATTCTTGATTTTTCTAAGATTGATGCAGGAAAGATTGATTTTGAAGAAGCCCAAATAAATCTTCGCATGCTTATTAATGGCATGAGAAAAGCATTGCAGCCCGCAGCCGATGATAAACATATTCAACTTGTCGTCAACATTTCACCACAGGTACCTGACATTGTGATTGGTGATTCCGTTAGACTTAACCAGATTCTAACAAATCTCGTGAGTAACGGCATAAAATTTACCCTGAAAGGCACCGTTAGAATTGAGATTGACAAAGAATTTACGGATGATGCTCATTGCGACCTTAAGTTTTCGGTAATCGATACGGGTATTGGTATTCAGAAAGATAAGTTCGAGCGAATTTTTGAGAGTTTTGAACAGGCAAGTAATGACACCACAAGAAAATTCGGCGGTACCGGTCTTGGACTTACCATAACCAAAAGACTTCTTGAGCTGCAGGGAAGCAAGATTGGGCTTGAATCTGAAGTAGGCAAAGGCTCATGCTTCTTTTTTACCCTTAGGTTTAAACGGTATCAAGGAAAAATCGAAAATGAAGTCAGGAAATCTCAAATGCACGAAAATGCCCTTAGCGGACTTAGGGTATTGCTCGTGGAAGACAATAGCGTAAACCGACTGGTTGCAACCAAATTTTTAGAAAAATGGGGGGTTTCGATTTCCTATGCTGAAAATGGTGCCATTGGGGTGAACATGGCGCATGAACAGGTTTTTGATTTAATTCTAATGGACCTGCAAATGCCTGAGATGGATGGTTTTGAGGCAACCAGAGCCATACGAAAAATGGATCAACACTGGTCAGGAAAGGTCCCGATTCTTGCACTCACCGCAGCCGCACTAATGGAGGTAAAGGAACAGGTTATGGAAGCAGGAATGAACGATTATATAGCCAAACCCTTCAACGCAGAGGAGTTGTTTACAAAAATGGCCGAGCATACGGGCCGATTATTCTGAAGGGCTCTGACCATCAGAAATCCTCATCGTCTTCGTTAATCTCCAGGTCATCAAACCCTTCATGATCCTCAAAAGAAGATGGGAAATCCACATCCTCATCCTCGTCTTCAGAGAAATGACTTAGGTTGGAAGATCGTTTGATTTCCTTTGATTTTAAAGGCTTGAGCTTATTTTTCTTTTTCGAATCTTCTGATTTTGCACGCTCAGAAGAGTTTTTTGAGACAGGTTTTTTCATCTGTTTCTGGGATGATCATGTGGAACCTTAATGCAATGATAATTTTTTTTTTGCAAGTTTTGAAATACCCGAAAAAAATATTTTCGGTTAGGTACCAAAGGACATTTTTTGAAAGGAAAATAATTCCTCTTACCCTCCTTTTTTGTCCCAATCTTCACCTAATTTTGAACCACCAAAAAATCAAAAATGGATAGCCCTGTAAGAGTTTTCGAACCTTTACCTCCTGAAGTTGTTTTTCAATGGTCTTGTCTGTCCGGCCCCTCAATCGGGTATGACGCGGTTAATGCGTTTAGAAGAGTTTAGAAGTATACTGTATTCAAATCGGCATTAAATCTAAAAAGAAATAGATGATAAGATATTTCATAAATATGGAGTTTGAATTTATCTTCCCAAGCACGGTGTTTGACGTTGTAAAATCCGGAATTGATATTGATTTCTCTGATCTTTTCAATAAAAAGGCGATCAGGCGCCAATTAAGGATTTTTTTAGACTGCATTTCGGTAGTTTCAGAGCAGGCAGAAACAAAAA
>JBEGML010000253.1:0-2813 GCA_041183145.1 Bacteroidota bacterium
GATTTACTAAAGTCGGATAAGCCCGATTACTCGCCGTTCAGACCCGGAATGAGTGCATCTGTTGAAATCCTGACACGCAGGGTAAGCGGTGTGCTTTCCGTACCCATACAATCTGTAACTACAAGAGAAGATACAAGTGGCTATGGTGTTGATGCAGAAAAGAACAAGACAGGAAATTTTAAAGCTGGTAATACTTCCACTGAGTCAAATCCTGCTATGGACGATAAGGAAACTCAACTTGCCACGCAGTACGTTTTTTTGTTGGTATCAGACAGAGCCATATTAAGGGAGGTAAAAACAGGGATTCAGGACAATAATTATATTCAGATTACTTCAGGATTAAAGCAAGATGATGAAGTAATCAGCGGTCCATATAAAGCTGTGAGTAAGACTCTGAAAAACCGTAGTCCTATTGAAAGGGTTGAAAAGGAAGATTTGTTCGGAAACACTCCCGGCGAGGAATGAGTTTTTATTTAATCATTGATGGCTCAGGGCTGCCAAACTCTGTAGCTGTACTTAACCTTGAGACGAGGGAAATAATCGCATCTCGTTACTCCTCTTTAGCTTCAGACGAATTGCCGCTTATTGTAAATGAAGTTTTAGCAGGGGTAGGCTTGAAGCTGAATGATTTAAAAGGGCTTGGCATAAATGCCGGACCCGGCTCATACACCGGATTGAGAATATCTGCGGCTTTTGCCAAGGGTGTTTGCACTGGTTTAAGTGTTCCATTGTTCCCGTTGAGTGGATTAAAGGCAATGACCAGCGAATTTTTGAAAAAACATCAGAGCTTCGCATATCCTGTTATTGCTATGATTGATGCAAGACGAGATGAAGTTTATGCCTCTGCTTATCATCCGGATAATTTAATTCTTGAAGAGGGGCCATATCATGTTGATACAGATTTCCTAAGTTTCTTCAAGTCTTATCCAAGTATTGGTCTTGTCGGAAATGGGGTAGAAAAGGCACTTAAGCTTTTTGCCGGACATCAATTGGTTGTTGAAGCTGGAATCAGTGCAAGTGCTATTTCACTTAGTGAGGAATGCATGGAAAAAATTTTCTGCAATCAGAAGGCTGCAATTGATGAATTTGAACCCAATTACCTAAAACCATTTTACTTTCATGGCTCCTGATAAGGTTAATATACTATTAATCTCCGCTTAATACAAAAGTTCTTTTGGGTTAGCATATTCGCAGCGTGCGTAGCTCAAAATTGATCTTCCTATTCACCCTACTGGTAGTTGTCTCTTCTTGTACCAAGGATCGAATATTCTATCCTGAAATTTCTGAAATGGTTAATGATACCGTCTTGGGAGATTCAGGAGGGGTTTTTCTTAATGAAATACTCGCCGCTTCATCTGGTTCTTTTCCTGATCCGGCAGACGGTTCTTCAGACGATTGGTTTGAGATCTGTAATACGAGTAATTTGCCGGTTGATTTATCAGGCTTCGCTTTTTCTGATGATTTTAATGATCCGCAAAAAGCAGTCCTTCCTGACAATCCCGACGAACTCACTATCCCTGCAGGAGGCTTTTTGATTTTCTGGGCTGATGATACTCCTTCGCAAGGTGTTCGACATTTGGGATTTAAATTGAGCAGTACTAATGGCGACTTATTAATCATGAGTAATCCATCCGGCGAATTGATGGACTCAGTCGCCTTTGGTCCACAAACGCAAGAGGTGTCACTAGGTAGATCTCCGGATGGAAGGGGAGCTTGGAAGTTATTTACAAGTCCGAGCCCAGGGAGAAAAAATCAATGAAAGTTTCTAAGGCCCTCCTTATACTTTTTCTGCTCAAAGTCGGCTTAAGTTTCGGCTCAGAATTTCTGAAGCCAACTAAGAAAGTAATAATTGACATTGGTGAGCCCTCCGATATTTGTCAAGGTGGTCAGAAGGATTCTTACTACGTAGTGAGTGACAATGGTTCTATCTATAAATGGAATAACAAAAATCAGGCACAGAAACTAAAGGTTTCTCTTTGGGATGCAGAAGGTGTTTGTCTAACCGGAAAGTATCTGTGTGTTATGGAGGAAACGCCACGTCGCATTGTTTTGCTCGACACCTCTGATTTTACTCAGCACAATTCATTTCACTTAGTTCACACCGGTGGAAGGAATCAGAGTTTTGAATCTATTGCTGTTAATTTCCGGAATGAATACCTGACATGCATTGAAAAAAATCCTGCCGAGTTCAGGCTGCTCGATTCTGACTTTACTGAAAAAAAAAGATTTAGCATTGACAACATCAAAGAGGTCTCAGGTATTACCTTCCATGCTGATTGCTGGTGGATATTGAGTGATGAGGGCAGTTGCGTTTATGTTTTGAATAGTGATTTTAAGATAATGCGGCATTTGCGTTTCGATGTTATGAATGCTGAGGGTATTACATTTAATGAGTTTGGAGAGATGATGATTTTATCAGATGATCTTCACTCCATTTATTATTTTAAGATACCATGAGTAAAAGTTTTTTAATTTTCTCTGCTTCGTTCCTCTACACATTAACATTTTATGGTCAGGTAACTTTTGGAACAGCAGATCATGTGATGGAGCTCAGTGGTCAGTTAAGTTCATTTTATAATTACCGGTTTCAGCAGCTTGGGGTTAATACTTTAGACCATAACAGATTTGAACTTCGTGATGCCATTGTTCAATTTGAGGGACGTACACGAAAGTCTTTTGGATATGAGTTGCAGGTTGACTTAGCAGATCTGGCACAAAATCAGGGAGGTATCAGGGATTTTGAAAATCCGGGTCTTATGGATGCCTTCCTGTATAAGAAAATTCAATTTATTGAGATTAGGGCGGGTTATATG
>JBEGML010000254.1:0-3912 GCA_041183145.1 Bacteroidota bacterium
GGCACCACAAAAAATGGAAAGAACCCTTGCATTTAAATCGTTGTTTCTGGATTTAACTCGAAAAAATGTAAAAACAAAGGAAACGATAAACAACAGCCATCCGAAAATTCCTGTCCAACCGCACTCAGCAAGAGAAAGAAAATATTCACTGTGAGCAGAGCCGCCCCTACCCTCCTTTGGAAAAAAGGGAGAATGTAAACTTATAGTTGTAGTTTCAGATTTCAGCTGATATGGGAGATATTCAAACTGATAAGTACCAGGTCCGAAACCTGTTTCAGGTCGATCTTTTGCCATACGCCATGCGCATTTCCAGCGGTTTATGCGTTCAAGGTTTGAAACATCATTCGTGACATTGGTAACAGAAAGTGCTTGTTCAGATATTGAACTGCCGTAGCGGTTTGAATCATTTCTATTCGATAAAACGTAGCTTTCAATATCTTGACGCTTGTAAAGGAAAAATGCCAACAGACAAAATCCGATGATGGGGAGATGAATAATTTTCAATCCCCTGTAAGCTAAAAATACGAGTGGAATTACGACGATAATACTTATCCATGCGGCCCGGCTGGTGGAGGCCATAATGGCAGATAACATAACGAAAAGCCAAAGGAGGAAATAGCGTCGTCTCCACATCTTTTTATCTGCAAACAAAAAGCACCCCACAGGAAACAGCAGTGCGAGCAAAGCGCTGAATATGGTGTGATCTTTAAAAAATGGTCTTGCCAGGGCCGGAGCTGTTTGAAGGTTAAATCCATATCCGGCAAGGCGAATGAGTGAGTATACCGCCAGCAGGAAAACCCCGGCAGAAAGTGCATAGAGGATTTCCCGAAAATGCACAATTCCGGATCTGAGCAAAATGAAAGGAAGAACAAAACAGGAAGAGATGTATAACAACTGAATAACGACATATTTAACAGAGACAATAGTGTTTACAGAATAAACAGAAGCAATCAGAATTGGCAAAAAATAGCAGATGACACCCAGAAAAAGCGGACGTGAAAAAATACGGTAAGAATCATTTTGGCGAAATCCGAAAATCAGCAACACGAAAAAAAGCAATACAGCTACTAATTCACCGGGCATAGAAAGGTTGCTGCCTCCGAATAAATCAGCATCTACAGAGAAAGGAAGCAAGAAACAAAAAGCCAGAAAAACAAATCTTGTAAATCCCGAAAAAACTACAATCAGGGCAAGAATAAACAGTAAAAGAACAGAGACAAAAAAAGGAGAAATCAGAACAAGGGAAACAGCGGATAAGACAGCGATTAGAGCTGCTGCAATTCCACTTTCAGATTTCCGCAAGAAGAAAAAATCCATTAAAATTTAAATTTCTGTCGGTTCCTTATGACGAACAAAACAGCGATAGAGAAAATTCCGCAGAGCAGGCCTGTTATTCCCGAAGTTAGTCCTACAGGCTTAACCGGGGGAACAGCATTGCTCACCATGTAGGCGCTTGGCACATTTCTGGCCAAAGCACTTTTGATCTTCTGTGCATCAGACCTGAGATTAACCAGCTCTGCAACCTCAGAAGAATAAAGACTCTCCACCATACGATATTGGGTTGTTTTCCAGATGTTAGCACCTTTCAGCTGAACAGCCCCATTTCGCTCCAGAACGTCGAGTGAGTCTATAAGGTTTAACACATCCCTCTCCTTGGCAGCAACCAGTGCATTCACCGCCTCAAAATCACGATTCAGCATTCCTTTCACCAAAGCACTTAAATGCTCATCTGCAATTTCAACCAATCTCAAACTAAGCTTCGCGGCAATTTCAGGATCCTTGTCACGAAGGGTGAGGTGTAAAGACCTGTTCGGACTTCTATTAACTTCAAAGCGTGTTTTGAAAAAATCAATTACCGCATTCTGAGAAGTATCGGCATTGGAAATTTTATAGTGTTTCTTAAGGTTGAATTCCTTCACGATTTTTGAAAGCACAGCATTCGAATTCAGCAACTCAATATATTCACCCGACTCCTTTTCATCACCAAAGCGCAATCCCGCATCCAGCAGGTGATCGGCCGAATGCGTGTTAGAAGGAAATAAAATTGCAGTAGCCTCATACAAGGCACTCGCAAGATAATTTTTACCAACAAATCCAAGTGCCGCAGAAATGATAAAAACCAGCAGATATTGCTTCAAATTTTTCATGGGCTGAATATACTCAATTAAAGAAAAACCCTGCGCAAGCCCTTGTTTAATGCAAGGCATGAACATTCAGATTCAATCCTGTACCAGGTAAATACAAAGACTCGCCAGCAGTAAATACCCGAAAATTATTGCCTGACGCAATCACCGAAAAGCCATTCTCAACAAGTGGTAAAATTTTTTCTCAGCCCCATGATGCAGGCTTCCGGCCTTGAAAAAAAGTAAATTTGCAAACTGAAAAATTCATCTTTTCATTTTACGTCTTAAATGCCAAAATCCCGTATCACCATAAATAATTTTCTCTTGCTGATTTGCATTCTGCTCCCGGAGATTCTTTATGCCCAAACAAAACTGTCCTCACTCACAGGAGAAGGAAGACCCGTCATTAAAAACCCCGACTCACTGGCCACTGCCCTCAGAAAAGTCTGCGAGAAAAAAGTTGCCGCACATCTCGGAAAAAAATATTTCAAATCCTTTTATATTAAAGACTACCTGTATCCCCACTATTATAAAAACGTTTACTATAACACTGCAGAAGCAGAAAGAGGCTACCGTGTTTTCTTCAAATTCAGACCAGTCGGCCAAACCGAATATGACTTTGAAATACCCATCAGTAGCGATGGAAAAACAGTTTTGCAAGCCCTCTCATCCTTCCTGCCCGATTGCAAAAAAACTCCTTCTGAATGCAACTGTGCACCTGAAAAACAGGTCATGGAAATTGGAAATACTATGGAAAACAACCTGTTCAAAAACCCCGGACATACCAAATTCGGTTATGATGCCAAACTCGGCACCTTCATCTGGACCTACTGGAAAAGCGAAAGACTGAGCAGCACAAAAGGACATCATTTCAGTGTTGTGTTCGATGCCAATGATTTAAGTATCATCTCCAGAACACTCGATACCAATGTGTGGATGGGACGCTGCCTGGGTAAAGGTACACTGATAAGCCTTGCAGCAGGTATGAAACCCGTTGAAGATCTGAAACCCGGTGATACCTTGCTCGCAAAAAACATATACGGACAGGTTCAGGAATAACAGGTAAGACAAATATCGAAACGACCGGTTAGCGCAAGCTTCAGGATGATTCAATACAAGGAAAACGGAACAATCATTGCGCAAATTTCACCGGCTCACCCCGATGAAAACGGAAATCCCGCCGGCATGTCCATCAACCACAACAGCGCATTTTCTTTGAGTTCAAAAGACTATCAGGAAGATTACACCTACGACATACTCAGCACAGCACCCGATGGCGGCTATTTTTGCGGACAATTGTATCTGCGCAGCACCCTATCAGCCAAAACAGATTTTTAAGAAAAATAAGATCGCAATGAACTATCAAGAGGCCATAGATTACCTGTTCAGCCAACTGCCCATGTTCAGCAGAATTGGACTTCCGGCCTACAAAGCAAATCTTGACAATACCCTGGCCTTGTCAAAAGCATTTCAACATCCGGAAAGAAAATTCAAGAGCATTCATATCGCCGGAACCAACGGGAAAGGGAGCACTTCTCACATGCTCGCCGCAGTTTTTCAGTCGGCAGGCTATAAAACCGCACTATATACCTCACCGCATCTGCTCGATTTCAGAGAGAGAATCAGAATAAACGGACAAATGATTCCGGAAGCAAGAGTAGCAAGCTTCACAGCAGCAAATAAACAACTCTTTGAAAAAATAAAACCTTCCTTTTTCGAAATGACAGTAGCCATGGCATTCGATTGGTTCGCAGAAGAGAAAGTCGACATCGCCATCATAGAAACCGGA
>JBEGML010000255.1:0-4494 GCA_041183145.1 Bacteroidota bacterium
AACTCCCATTCTGTATCACAGCCGGAAAATAATCGCTTCGTAGCGAATGACATACGCTGCAAGAGGGAGCCTTGGGAAGGGCGCACCTCGGCCGGTTACGAAAGTAATGCGGCAGGCAAAGTTGGTTGTCCAAAGAGGTGTACCTGATGCCTCCGGAAGACAGAACCCCCGGGTTCAATATACCAGCCGTTGTAGCTCAGTGGTAGAGCACTTCCTTGGTAAGGAAGAGGTCGTGAGTTCAATTCTCATCAACGGCTCCAGAATCTCAGAAGATGATGGTGACTCTTCATTCGCTGTGTGCCTGAAAATTAACAAAAAAGAAACCAATCTCTAACCACTAATCAAAGTCAAACACAATGGCAAAAGAAAAATTCGACCGTTCCAAGCCCCACGTGAACATCGGAACCATCGGGCACGTTGACCATGGTAAAACCACTCTCACCGCTGCAATTACTGCAGTTTTGGCTGACAAAGGACTCGCACAAGCCCGCGATTTCTCCTCAATCGACAACGCACCGGAGGAAAAAGAAAGAGGTATTACCATCAACACTGCACACGTTGAGTATGCCACTGCTAATCGTCACTACGCTCACGTTGACTGTCCTGGTCACGCTGACTACGTTAAAAACATGGTTACCGGTGCTGCTCAAATGGATGGAGCCATTCTTGTGGTTGCTGCTACTGATGGTCCTATGCCCCAAACACGTGAGCACATCCTTCTTGCTCGTCAGGTAGGTGTTCCAAAAATCGTCGTATTCATGAACAAGGTGGATATGGTTGACGATCCGGAACTTCTTGACCTTGTCGAAATGGAAATTCGCGATCTTTTGAGCTTCTATCAATTTGACGGAGATAACACTCCCATCATCCGCGGTTCTGCTCTGGGTGGTCTTAATAAAGATGCAAACTGGGTTCCGAAAATTCTGGAACTTATGGATGCAGTTGATACTTATGTTCCAATCCCTCCTCGTGATGTGGAAAAGGCATTCCTCATGCCTGTTGAAGATGTTTTCTCTATTACAGGTCGTGGAACTGTGGCAACAGGAAAGATCGAAACCGGTGTCATCAACTCTGGTGATGAGGTTGAAATCATAGGTATGCAAGATACCAAACTCAAATCTGTTGTAACAGGGGTTGAGATGTTCCGCAAGCTTCTTGATCGTGGTGAGGCCGGCGATAACGTAGGACTCCTTCTGCGTGGTATTGACAAAAAAGATATTCGCCGCGGTATGGTTATCGCTAAACCCGGATCTATCACTCCTCACACACTTTTCAAAGCTGAAGTTTACGTTTTGAAAAAGGAAGAAGGTGGTCGTCACACACCTTTCCATAACAAATATCGTCCACAGTTTTATCTGCGCACTACAGATGTTACCGGAGAAATTCAGCTCCCTGATGGTCGTGAAATGGTCATGCCAGGTGACAACGTAACCATCACAGTTGAACTGATTGTTCCTGTAGCTATGGACAAAGGTCTTCGCTTCGCGATTCGTGAGGGTGGCCGTACTGTAGGTGCCGGACAGGTTATCGAAATCCTTAAATAATTTTTTTCAGGAGACAATGGGAAACGGGCAACCGTTTCCCACTTGCCCTGAATGATCAATCACACGGGTGTAGTTCAAGGGTAGAATAGCGGTCTCCAAAACCGTTGATGGGAGTTCGAATCTCTCCACCCGTGCCAGAAGTCTGAAAAGACCATGAATAAACTAAAGGCATATCTCGCCGAAACATACGACGAGCTCTATAATAAAGTATCCTGGCCAACCAGGTCAGAGCTTTTTAACAGTGCATCCATTGTAATGGTGGCCTCGCTTATCATTGCTCTGCTGGTGCTTGCTATGGATTCAAGCTTCAAATTCGTGATGGAGAATCTCTACAAAATTGTTGGATAATCATGAACGAAACAACGGAACAAGGATCAGGTACATCAGCAGACACCATCAAAAAATGGTATGTTGTTCGTGCCATTTCCGGTAAAGAAAAAAAGGTGAAACAATACATTGAGGTTGAGATAAACCGCCTTGGACTCTCTGATTTTGTTTCTCAGGTATTGATTCCCATGGAAAAGATTTATCAGATTCGAAATGGGAAAAAAATAAGCAAGGAAAGAAGTTTCTTTCCGGGCTATATTCTGATTGAAGCGGCCCTCGTTGGTGAGATTCCTCACGCAATTAAAAACATCACAGGCGTGATTGGATTTCTGGGAGATAAAAATGGTGATCCACTTCCTCTCAGGCCTTCCGAAGTCAATCGAATTTTAGGAAAGGTTGATCAGCTCGCCGACAAAGACGAAGAATTAAAGATTCCTTTTATCGTTGGTGAAACGGTAAAGGTAGTTGACGGGCCCTTCAATAGTTTTTCTGCAGTAATTGAGGAAATCAATGAAGAGAAGAAAAAGTTGAAGGTGATGGTGAAAATTTTTGGTCGTAAGACCCCGCTCGAATTGAGCTATATGCAAGTTGAAAAAGAATAACGAACATCATAAACCACGAAAATGGCAAAGGAAATAACAGGATTTGTAAAACTTCAGGTAAAGGGTGGCGCAGCTAACCCTGCCCCTCCAATTGGGCCAGCATTGGGTTCTAAAGGGGTGAACATTATGGAGTTTTGCAAACAATTCAACGCCCGCACGCAAGACAGAGCAGGAAAAATTCTTCCGGTTCTCATTACTGTTTACTCTGATAAATCTTTTGAGTTTATCATTAAAACTCCTCCAGTAGCCGCTCAGCTCTTGGAAGTGTCTAAAGTAAAATCAGGCTCAGCAGAATCAAACCGTAAAAAAGTTGGCTCTGTTACCTGGGAACAGGTCAGAACCATTGCACAGGATAAAATGCCTGATCTTAATTGTTTCACCGTCGAGTCTGCCATGAGCATGGTGGCCGGAACAGCAAGAAGTATGGGTATCACCGTTACAGGAGATAGTCCTCTCGCTAAGAGTTGATAAATGCCCGAAAAAAGATTTTGAGATGACGCAAATCACCAAAAACAGAAAAAAAGTGGATGGGCTTTTTGACAGGAGTAAAGTTTACTCTTTGAATGAAGCATCCAAACTCGTGAAAGATATTACTTTCACAAAATTCGACGCCTCAGTTGACCTGAGTGTTAGACTTGGAGTTGATCCGAGGAAAGCAAACCAGATGGTAAGAGGAATAGTTACACTTCCGCATGGAACCGGTAAAACCAAACGTGTACTGGTTCTATGTACTCCTGATAAAGAAGAAGAAGCGAAACAATCTGGCGCTGATCATGTCGGTTTAGACGAATACATTGATAAAATACGAGCAGGATGGACTGATATCGATGTAATTATCACTACCCCGAATGTTATGGGCAAAGTCGGAGCTCTCGGAAAGATTCTTGGTCCGCGTGGCTTAATGCCAAACCCCAAAACCGGAACTGTAACACTTGAGGTGGGAAAGGCAGTTCAGGAGGTGAAAGCAGGAAAAATTGACTTTAAAGTTGACAAATCCGGAATCATACATGCATCGGTGGGTAAAGTATCCTTTGCAAGTGAGAAAATTGCTGAAAACGCCAATGAGCTCTTGCAAACTATCCTGAAACTTAAGCCTTCTGCGGCAAAAGGCACTTATATCAAAAGTGTTTTCCTGAGCAGTACAATGAGTCCGGGAATTCAAATAGAAACCAAATCTATCGGGTAGACCTCGATTTCAGCACCTTTGAATCATGAGAAAAGAAGAAAAAAATCAACTTATTGATGAATTGGTTTCCGAAATTAACGGTAATCCCAATTTTTATCTAACTGACATTTCAACCCTGACGGTTGCGAAAAATAACGACCTGAGACGCAAATGTTTTAACCAAAACATTCGGATGCGTATGGTTAAGAATACCCTCCTTAAAAAGGCGTTTGAGAGAACAGGCAAAGACTATAGCGAGCTTTTTCCTGCCCTTTCAGGTTCAACCTCCATTATGTTCTGCGAGGTGGGTAATGCCCCTGCAAAGCTTATCAAGGAGTTTCGTCAGACTAACGACAGACCATTGCTTAAAGCAGCATGGGTTGAGGAAAGTGCTTACCTGGGTGATCATATGATCGACGCGCTTGTCGCAATCAAGTCTAAAAATGAACTTGTTGCTGATGTTATTGCCCTTCTCCAGTCTCCTGCCAAGAATGTCATCTCTGCGCTTCAGTCAGGTAAAAACAAACTTGCAGGTATAGTTAAAACACTCAGTGATCGTCCTGAGTAACTCAAAACTGAAAATCAATCAAATCATAAATCCCACACAAATCAATAACCAATGGCTGACTTGAAAGCTTTCGCTGAACAACTGGTTAATCTCTCAGTAAAAGAGGTTAACGAACTGGCTCAAATTCTTAAAGATGAATACGGAATCGAGCCTGCGGCTGCCGCCGTAGCTGTAGCCGCTCCGGGAGGAGGAGGCGCTGCACCTGCTGCCGCTGAAAAAACCACTTTTGATGTAATCCTTAAGAATGCCGGAGGTGCAAAACTCGGCGTTGTTAAAGTGGTAAAAGAC
>JBEGML010000256.1:0-2702 GCA_041183145.1 Bacteroidota bacterium
TCCAAAAAAAAGGCTCTGATTATCAAGCGCTTTTAAAAAGGCGTTTAATACCCGGGGCCCCTACATCAGAAATTTATGCAAAATAAGGGTGCTATCAGATTTTTTGCCATTGCCCTCGCGGTGGTTTGTGTTTTCCAGCTTTCCTTTACCTTGATAACCAATGGTATTGAAGGCGACGCGGGAGATTATGCAGAATTGCAAGTCTCCAAAAATAAAAAGTCAGGAATCAACAAAGATTCCTTGTATGAGGCTTACAACAGGCGGTACCTTGATTCTATGGCCTCTACGCCGGTTTACAATATTCTGTTGAAGAATTACACCTATCGTGAGTGCAAGGAAAAGGAACTAAATCTTGGCCTTGATTTGAGGGGTGGAATGAACGTCATACTTGAAATTTCAGTCGTTGATATTGTTAGGTCTATGTCGAACAATAGCACAGATCCTACTTTCAACAAGGCAATTGATAATGCCCAGAGTGCTTTAAAAAACAGTCAGAAAGATTTCATCACGCTTTTTTACGATGAATTCCGTAAGGCCGACCCCAATGCCAAACTTTCTGTCATTTTTAACACCCTCGAGCTTAAGGACCGTATCAAATATGAATCAACCAATGAGGAGGTTGTCAATGTTTTGAGAGAGGAGGCCAATAATGCTATTGATCGCTCTTTCAATATTTTACGTACACGTATTGACAAATTTGGTGTTACCCAACCAAACATCCAGAAACTTGACATAAGTGGACGTATTTTGATTGAATTGCCAGGTGTCAAGGATAAAGAACGCGTCAGAAAGCTTCTGCAGGGCACAGCTAATCTTGAGTTTTGGGAAACTTATGATAACAAGGATATTGCTAATAAGCTTATAGACATTGATAAGCGTCTGGGCGATTTTTACAAGCAGGAAGAAACAAAGTCAAACGCGGATAGTACTTCCACCTCCTCTGAAATGCCAAAGCTTACAGCTGTAGATTCACCTGCTGACACATCTGTCAAAAAGCCTGAGGAAGGAGATTTAATGGCTTCGGTAAAATCTGACTCAACCGCCAAGGATAAGAAGGATACTATCGCAGGAAAAACACGTAGTCCACTCTTTGAGATTTTCCAGCCGTCTTTGATTCGAAATGACAAGGGATACTTTCCTGCCGAAGGCCCAGCCATTGGTTTCGCAATGGTTAAGGATACGGGTAAAGTCATGAGTTATTTACAGGATCCGAGGGTTTCATCGATGCTTCCAAGAGATATCAGACTTTTGTGGTCTGTTAAGCCTTTCGACAAGGAGGGCAAGCTGCACCAACTCGTTGCACTTAGAGTGACAAACCGCGACGGTAAGGCCCCACTTGAAGGTAATGTCATCACCAATGCAACAGGTGATTTTGCTCAAAGCTCATCAAAAGCAGAGGTAAGTATGACCATGAATGCAGAAGGTGCCCAGATTTGGAAAAAACTCACGGCTGCCAACATAGGGAAAAGCATTGCCATTGTTCTTGATAATCTGGTATATTCATTTCCAACCGTACAAGGTGAAATTCCCGGCGGTCGATCTTCTATTACCGGCAATTTCTCGATCAACGAAGCGAAGGATCTTGCCAATATTCTTGAAGCTGGAAAATTGCCCGCCAGAGCCAGAATCGTTCAGGAAGACGTGGTTGGTCCCTCTCTTGGAAAGGAAGCGATTAATTCCGGTTTGATGTCATTTGCAATTGCTCTTCTTTTGATTCTCGTATTCATGGGGTTTTATTACAGCAAAGCCGGATGGGTTGCGGATTTAGCCCTCTTCGCCAACGTTTTCTTTTTAATGGGGGTGCTTAACTCTTTGGGTGCGGTTCTAACGCTTCCCGGAATAGCAGGAATTGTTCTGACTATTGGTCTTTCAGTTGATGCCAACATTCTAATTTTTGAAAGGGTTAGGGAGGAACTTTCAACTGGCATGTCAATTAAAATGGCAATCAAGGAGGGATACAAACACGCCATGAGTTCAATCATTGACTCGAATGTAACTACCCTGATCTTGGGTATTATTCTATATGTCTTCGGAAATGGCCCAATCCAAGGTTTCGCAACCACATTAATCATTGGTATTTTGACATCTCTTTTCTCGGCTATTTTTATTACCCGACTTATTTTTGAATCCATGCTTGAAAAGAACAGTGCAATACCTTTTTCAATACCTATGACAAAGGATGCGCTGAGAAACACGAAGATCAACTTTGTAAAGAATCGTAAGCTATATTATGTGATTTCCTCAATTGTCATTATAGCCGGTATTGTCGCTTTCGCTCAGAAAGGGTTAAACCTCGGAGTTGATTTTAAAGGAGGAAGAAGCTATATCATAAGATTTAGTAAAGAAATGACGACCCCGGAAGTTCGGGATGCTTTGGCAGCTAGTCTTGGAAGTGGTCCTGAGGTTAAGACTTTTGGGAAAAGCAACCAGATGAAAATTACAACGGCCTATGCCATTGAAGACAACAGCGAAGATGCCGACAAAAAAGTAGAAGAAAAAATTCGTGAAGGTTTGAATAAACTAACGGGAACGAGTTTCGAAATCATGAGCTCTCAGAAGGTTGGTGAAAATATTTCTGACGACATCAAGGTTTCTGCCATTTGGGCAATTGTAATCTCCTGTTTATTGATGTTCGTCTATATTTTTATAAGATTTAAAAAATGGCAATTTGGCCTCGGTGCTGTTGCCGCCCTCGTACATGA
>JBEGML010000257.1:0-5299 GCA_041183145.1 Bacteroidota bacterium
TCATTACCCGGCTCTTTGCTGAGCCTGATTGCCGGCATGATGGCCCCAAGGATATTTCCCAGATGAGGCACTCCGCTGCTTTGTATTCCGGTGAGGTATCTTGACATGTTTTGTTTTATCCTGCGAAAGTACAAAGCCAATCTTATAATCATCCTGCCAAGGCGTTGTGAGGGTATTATTTTTTAAAAAAACCCAGGAAACTAAAAATATACAAAAAGTTTCCATAGTTTTGTGCCCGTTTTGGGATATGGACAGCAGTCAAAGAATATTAAAAGGAGCAGAGGAACTTTTTTTTCGTTACGGAATTAAAAGCATAACGATGGACGATATTTCTCGACATCTCGCCGTGTCAAAAAAAACTATTTATCAGCTGTTCAAAGACAAGGATGAACTTGTTGATAAACTTACTGAACACACTCTACAGATTAACCAGCTTGAATTCGACAGAATAATGAGCATCAGCAAAGATCCAATTGCTGAGTTTATTGAGATGATGAAACATGTAAAAACAATGTTTTCAAAAATGAATCCAAATGTTTTTTACGATATGATGCGTTATCATCCCGGAAGTTGGGAACGATTCAAAATTTTTAAAGATCGTCAGATGCTGGGTATGGTTGAATCTAACCTTTTGCGAGGCATACAGATGGGCTTGTACCGCGATGAATTGAATCCCAAGGTTCTTGCCAGGCTAAGACTTGAGCAGATTACACTCGCCATGAGTGCTGATGCATTTCCTCCAGATAAATTTTCTCATGTTGATGTTCAGATGCAGATACTTACTCATTTTTTGTATGGTGTTTGTACACTGAAGGGTCATAAATTAATCAATAAATACCGCCAGTTAAATGAAGAAGACTAAGAACTTTATTTTCTTCTCGCTTCAGTGTATGACAGTATGGTTTTTCATCCGTACAGTTCAGGCACAAAACCCGTCAGGTGTTGCGTTGCAAAATTCCTTTAGTTTGAAGCAAGCTCAGGAATATGCACTTAAAACAAACCTGAATAATGTAAATGCCGAGATTGATATTAAACTTGCCCGTGCACGAAAAAATGAAGTTCAGGGAATTGGGTACCCTCAGGTCAGCGGAAATTTTGATGTTAAGGATTTCATAGAAATACCAACTTCGTTGATCCCGGGAGAGATTTTCGGTGCTCCTGCAGGTTCTTTTATTCCCGTTCGCTTTGGCACGCGCTACCAAACTACTGCGGGCGTACAAATCAGTCAGATTGTATTCAGTAGCGATTACATTGTTGGCTTGCAAGCCAGCAAAGCCTATCTCGATCTCTCTGAAAAGGCGCTGAAGCGTACACAGGCAGAATCAGATGCCTCTGTCGCAAAGGCATATTTAAATGTGCTGGTGAATCGTGAACGTATAAAGTTGCTTCAGGCAAATATCGAAAGACTGTCTAAGCTAAAAAATGATACACGAGCACTTCTTGCGGCAGGCTTCGTTGAAGCAATTGATGTTGATCGAATTGAAGTAGCATTTAATAACCTCGAATCAGAAAGAGAAAAAATTCAAAGGCTTATCGGATTAACAGAAACCTTATTGAAATTTCAAATGGGTTATGATCTTGCATTGCCTCTATTTCTTACTGACTCATTGGAGGTGTTCTCTTCAGCCCTCACCGAGATTACAATCAATAACAAACCCTCTGTAAGTGCGCGCCCCGAATACAGCCTAATAGAGTCTCAGATTAAACTTCAGGAACTTGATCTCAAGAGGAACCGCCTGGCATACCTTCCAACACTGGCTGCATACGGTAGTTTATCTGCAATGGCAATGCGGAACGAATTTGATGTTTTTTCAGGCATTCGCTGGTTCCCGACTGCTGTAATCGGAGGAACACTTAATGTACCTGTCTTTGATGGACTTCAAAAAAATTATCGTATTGAACAGGCTAAGCTTAATCTCCTGAAGTCACGCAATGGTCTTAAAACTTTTGAACAGGCGGCGACTTTGGAAATCAGTTCTGCCGGTATTACTTATCAGAATGCACTTAGCACACTGAAAACCCAACAAAAGAATATTGACCTTGCCAAGAACGTATATAAAGTTACCAAGACTAAATACGATCAGGGAATGGGTTCCAATCTCGAAGTTGTTACCGCTGAAACATCACTCAAAGAAGCAGAAACAAATTACTTCAATTCGCTCTATGAAGCCTTGGTGGCAAGGGTTGAGTACCTAAAGGCTACAGGAACATCAAAATAATTCAAAATGAGAAATAATTTCATCTACATTCCAACTATGAGAAAGCTATTCATGTTTTTTGTTTGTTCAATTCTGCTATTCTCATGTGCAGAAGAAAATAAGGGAAACAAACAAAGTCAGCTTGACGCTCTGTATAAAGAGCATGTCAAGCTCAATGAAAAAATTAAAAAACTTGAAAAAGAGATTGCTATGGAGAGTGGAGCTAAAAAGAATCAACGCTCCACACTTGTCAAACTTGCAGAAGTTAAGCCAATGCCTTTTGTTCACTATCTTGATATTTATGGTAAAGTGGATGCAGAGGAAAATGTAATGGTCGGACCTCAGATGCCCGGAACTGTCAGCAAAATATTGGTAAAAACAGGACAAAAGGTGAGTCGTGGTCAGATACTGGCCGCATTAGATGACGGGCCAATTGTTAGTGGCATTGAAGAACTTAAAACAGGTTTGGCTTTTGCCCGGGATATGTTTGAAAAACAATCAAAATTGTGGGACCAGAAAATTGGCACCGAAGTTCAGTATCTGAGTGCTAAAAATCAGAAAGAAGCACTCGAAAAGAAACTTATCACACTTCAAGAGCAACTCGATATGACGCGGATAAAATCACCAATCGAGGGTACTGTAGATGAAGTTTATTTAAAAGTTGGACAGGCAACTGCACCCGGAGCTCCCGGAATCAGAGTACTTAACCTTAAGACGCTTAAGGCTGTTGCCGAGGTAGCCGAAACCTATGCTTCAAAGGTTAAAACCGGAAACGATGTAACGGTTAGATTCCCTGATTTAAATCGTGATTTCGAAAGTAAAATCAGTTATTCTGCTAAAAATATTAATCCGCTCAACCGTACATTTAATGTTGAAGTTGCCTTGAATTCAGATGACGATTTTCATCCGAACATGCTCGCCATTTTAAAAATTGCCGACTACAAGAAAGAATCCGCACTTATTGTTCCTGTTAATGTGGTTCAAAATTCTGAGAACGGCCAATATGTAATGTTGGGTGTCATGAAGGATGGTAAGTGGCAATCGGAAAAACGTGCGGTGAAAGTTGGACAAAGCTACGGAGATCATACCGAGATTCTCGAGGGTCTTTCCTCAGGAGACAAAGTGATAGTCACAGGTTTTCAGGATCTAAACACAGGTGATTTGATTAAGCCCTGAACGGCATAAAACACAATTATTCAGATATCAAAACAAAGCTGAAATCATGCAGGATAAAGAAAAGGAGTTTTTTGCATCAAGCTGGTCAATAGACAATAAGACAAGCATTTTCGTTCTAACACTCATTATCACCTTAACAGGAATTTTCTCGTATATCACACTTCCAAAGGAGAAGTTTCCTGACATTGTGATTCCTACCATTTATGTCAGCACCGTTAATTTCGGAACCTCGCCTACTGATATTGAAAATCTTATCACCAAACCTATTGAAAAACAAATAAAATCAATCAGTGGGGTAAAAAAGTTGACGAGCAATTCCATACAGGATTTTTCAAATGTTATCGTAGAATTTGATACTGATGTTGATGTTGCCGAAGCAAAACAAAAGGTTAAAGATGCGGTTGACAAGGCCCGCACCGAACTTCCCAACGACCTTACTCGTGAGCCCAACGTACAGGAAATTGATTTTAGTGAAATCCCCATTCTTTTTATCAATATCTCCGGAGACTTCGACTTAAACAAACTTAAACGCTATGCGGAAGATATCAAGGATAAAGTTGAAACTCTGTCTGAAATTACAAGAGTAGATATAGTGGGTTCTCTCGACAGGGAAATACAGATTAATGCCGACAAGTACAAAATGGATGTTGCTGGAATTACACTCGGCGATGTCGAACGTGCAGTGGCATATGAAAATATGACGATTTCAGGTGGTAGTGTTGACATGGATAAAATGAAACGTTCAATAAGCGTTTCAGGAGAGTTTCAGAATGTGGAACAAATCAGAAATATCATTATCAGATCCCAATCAGGCGCTACTGTTTACCTCAAGGATATTGCAGAAGTTAAAGATGGATTTAAAGAAAGGGAATCCTATGCCCGTCTTGCCCATAAGAACGTGATAACCTTAAATGTGATTAAAAGGAGCGGAGAAAATTTGATTGAGGCAACTGATAAGGTAAGAGAAATTATTGCTGAAATGCAACAGACTGCTCTCCCCGATCAGCTGAAAGTTACCCTTACCGGGGATCAGAGCACAGATACGCGCGTTACACTTCACGACCTTATTAACACCATCATTATTGGTTTTATTCTGGTTACAGTAATTCTGATGTTTTTTATGGGGGCAACAAATGCCATTTTCGTTGCACTCTCGGTGCCTTTAAGTTGCTTCGTTGCCTTCCTGATATTTCCCACCATCGGATTTGCTCTTAATATGATTGTGCTTTTCGCTTTCCTGCTTGCATTAGGAATCGTTGTTGATGATGCAATTGTCGTAATTGAGAACACCCACCGCATATATGATAATGGCAAGGTGCCTATTGTAAAGGCCGCAAAAATAGCCGCCGGCGAAGTTTTTTTACCTGTTCTTTCGGGTACGCTTACCACTCTTGCTCCTTTTGTTCCGCTTGCTTTCTGGAAAGGAATAATAGGTAAGTTCATGTTTTATCTGCCGATTACCTTAATCGTTACCTTGCTGGCTTCTCTTTTTGTTGCCTATATCATGAATCCTGTTTTTGCGGTTCAGTTTATGAAACCTCATCACATCAATCAAGACGCTGAAGAACAGGCAAAAACACGACGCAGGCACAAGCGTGTGAGTATTGTTTTTTCGATTATCGCACTGTTATCTTACCTGAGTGGTTCTTTTGGAATGGGCAATTTCATGATTTTTCTGCTCTTGATTTATTTCCTTCATGAATTTTATCTTGTTAAGGTCATCAGAAAATTCCAGAATAAAACATGGCCGGGAATTCAAAATGCATACAGCCGTGTGCTTAGCAGATCACTGTCTGGTAGAGGACCTGTTTGGATGTTACTCGGCACAGTTCTGCTTTTTGTTTTTAGTATTGTTTTAACCGGAATAGTGAAGCCTAAGGTTGTATTTTTCCCGAGCGGAGAGCCTAATTTCATCTATACATATA
>JBEGML010000258.1:0-2868 GCA_041183145.1 Bacteroidota bacterium
ATTTTGCATCTGCTCCACGCCACGTGTGGCATTCAGTCGCTTGCCGATAATCTGATCACATTCATTCAGAAATAGGATGGGCTTTACTTCCAGACGGTCCCACATTTTGCGATAATCGGAAAAAATGCGCTTGAGATTTGCTTCTGAGTCGCCCACCCACTTGCTCATGAAATCCGTTACCTGAATTTTCATGATGGGTCGGCCGGTGAGCAGGGCCAGCTGCAGGGCAAACTCGGTTTTGCCACAACCGGGACCGCCGTGAAACAACATGGTTATACCTTTCATGCGCTCATTTTTGGGCAATCCCTGCTGGTATTCACGAAATCCTTTTACGCTCAGGAGTCTTGCGATTCTCTCTGTTTTACGCTGAAGTGCCGGACTGAAATAGAGTTTTACTTTCTGTACGTCCTCAGGCTGAATCAGTGGGGTGTTCACAGATGCCATTTTGCGACGTATCATTTTTAAGATAACAGGATCAAGTTCTTTTAGAAACCGATCGAACCCCGCCTCTGTAAGTTGCAGATCCGGATTGAACTCCATAACATTGGAACCGGTCACTTCCACCAGTCCCAATTTGATGGGGAGCCATTCACCATCAAGAATTTCCTGACGCAGACGCTGAATATCTGCACGATTGATGTGGATATAATTATCCAGATACACAAAATTGAAGGGTTCATTTTCAATTGCGGCCTTGGTGCAGATGGCCAGTAAGGCAAACTCCTCTTCTATCCCTCCGAAAATCATTTTTTCCTCAATGAATTTCACCAATGAAAGGTCGCGGTTGTGGCGTTTGGAAAGATCTATCAGTTCAGAAAACTGCCTGGGCAGCATATGGTCATGGTCCAGTAACCTACGATTGATAAAAGATAACATCTGGTCCAGCCCCTGCGGAGCAGAACCCTTAAACCCGGAGGTGTCATTCTCATCAATGGCCCGCTCTGTCTCATTGCTTAAAGAATAGGATGGACTTCCTGTTTCACGGTCCCGATGCAAATCAATGATTCCGGAGGTGCTCATGCGTTTCAGTACAAAACGCGAACGAATACCATTCTTTTCAAAGTGATATTGCAAAAGATTCTTGAAAATTTTGTCATCTACATGCAACATAGATTCCCCATGCACGTATACAACTGCCAGTACTGCCACTTCCTCGCAGGCCAGCCGGATTAACTCCGATAAACCTGTAAGATGGGGCATTTCACTCCAGAGGCGACCTACCATGCAGGTAGCCTGAAGTTCGCTGTACGCAGCGCGCAAGGCGCGATCGATTTTGAAAGGATGCGAAGTGGGTTTGTTATTCATGATGTTGTAATTTTTTATTTTTTGAGCACAAAAGGAGGGGGCGCCACTTTTGTGGTGTTTTTAATTTTAGCGTTAAGTTCGAAAAGGGATGAACAACAAATATACAAAGCAAACGTTGAAATACCAAATTTTATTGCCACTTTTTCGGGTATTTTTTTGCGATTTAATTATTCACAATCGTTTACAAAATATTTTTCAAAAAAATTTGTTTATTTAGTTATTTTACCTTACATTAATGCGTAGCGTGTGCACGCGCGTTCTTTATATGATGCATCCTGCATATTCATTTTAAATAACTGATATACAATGGTTAAAAGCGTAATTATGGCTTTTTATCCGATTGCCACAGATATTTCTTGTCCTCTAAATAGCTTAAAAGGCTGTCATCTTTAATACACAAATAAATCAGGGTATGTTTATAGAGGGTTTGTGCAGACTATACATTCTGTTTTTGTTGTCTGAATTTGCATAAAACCTTAGCTAATTAACGGTTCCAACACCCAAATCCGTTTTTTTGGCATACATTTGGAATAACGTTTTATCGGCATGAAAAATTTTGTTTTCGCATTGATTGCGCTTTTGCCTGCCTGTCTTTTGGCTACCAAAGACAGTACCCTGCGATATGCCAATGCTATTTATGAAAAAGACATCCGCACAGTGAAAATGGAAAATACGGCTTCCGGATTTCCCTTTCCTGTAGTGCAAATGGGGGAGACAGGGACACTAAAACTGGAGTTTGACCAGCTTGCCACTGAAAGAGATTACTATCAATTCACCCTTATTCATTGCGATGCTTTATGGAACCCAAGCAATCTGCAAAAAAATCAGTACCTGAATGGACAAGGATTTGAGAATATAGAGTCCGTAAATTTTAGCAACGGTACCCTAATGAAGTTTGTGCATTATGAAGCCACAGTGCCCTCTTCCGGTACAGCTCCGAAAATGTCAGGCAATTACTTGCTGGTTGTGTATCGAAACTACGACGAAACCGACATTGTTCTCTCCCGCAGGCTTATGGTGTTGGATATGAAAGGACGTGTGGATCTAACCGTTATTCAAAGTTCGCAGGTAGAACTTCGTCCTTCGCACCAGCAGGTGAATTTTAATTTTGTTCTCACCGATAATTATTTTATGCCCAAACCCTATCAGGATTTAAAAGCAGTAATACTTCGCAACGGTGAGTGGATTACCGCCAACGCTGGTTTGGCACCCCAGTTCATCTCAGGCAACAGTTACAATTACCAATATCAGACAGGAAATCAGTTTGAAGGGTTAAACGAATTCCGTTTTTTTGATATTCGCAGCTTTCGCCAAAGTACAGCCGGTGTTAAACAACGTTTTAATGTTGCCAACCAAAAGCACATTGTCCTAATCAACGACCAGACCCGCCGATTTGACCGCTATTTCAACTGGGCAGATTACAACGGTCGCTATTTTCTTTTCAGTCGTGATATTCCGCTTCCTTCAGGTGCTTCCGCCGAGGGCGACTATTGCTTTGTTCATTTTTCGCTTAAAACTGATGAAGAACTGAAAAATAAAAAAGTGTTTGTGTATGGTGAATTA
>JBEGML010000259.1:0-2534 GCA_041183145.1 Bacteroidota bacterium
GCTAAATGAAATGCGACTTACCGATTTTAATCAATCAGGAGGATGGGCTGCAACAGCAAGACTTCAGGCAAAACTTGCTGATCTGGCAGATGTATCAGCATCCATGAACTGGCGAACAGCAGGCTTCGGTTCTGTAGAACAAAGAATTCTGGAGAGAAGCCGTGATAACATGTTCTCTTATGATTTGAGTTCCACCATAAGACTTGAAAAATTCCTCCCTGAAAACTTAAACCTCAGTATTCCAATGTTCGTTGGCTACTCAGAACAAAAAATAAATCCACAGTTTAATCCGCTCGATCCCGATATTACGCTCAAAGATTACTATGAAGGCCTTGGAGATGACCGTGAAAGAAAAAGTGAATTAAGAAAAGCTACACAAGATTATACACTCAGAAAAAGTATCAACTTCACCAACGTGAAAAAAGAGAAGGGGAAAAATGACACCAAATCACACATCTATGATATAGAAAACTTTGCTGTTTCTTATGCTTATTCAGAGGTGCAGCAAAGGAATTACATGATTGAGAAAAATAATACCAATACTTACAAAGCCGCTCTCGCATATAATTTTAATAACAACCCAAAAAACATTAAACCCTTCTCTAAGGTACCATTTCTGAAGGCAGATTATTTTAAATTAATCAATGAGTTCAACTTTAATCTCTCTCCAAGCAGATTGAGCTTCAGGACAGACATTGACCGAAACTACAATGTAAATAAAGCCCGGAACACCACAAACTCTGAACTGCTTATCGAGGAAAACTACAACAAGCTGTTCACCATGAACAGAGCCTATGATTTTAAATACGACTTGTCAAAATCTTTGAACTTTGATTTTAGTGCTACAAACAATGCAAGAATTGATGAGGCCCCGGGAAAACGTTACAAAGATTTCAATAAAGATTTTGATCAAGACACCATCGTGCAGTTAAGAGACAGTATTATGGATAATTTCAGGAGGTTCGGAAGAACAACTGCCTACCACCATACAGCGAACCTCAATTGGAATGTTCCCATAAACAAAATCCCATTCCTCAACTGGGTTACACTCACAGCCAAATACTCTGCAAACTACGACTGGACAGCCTCACCACCGGCACCTGATTCGCTGTATGTGGCCAACACCATCAGCAACTCGAATCAGAAACAGATAAATGGGAATCTGAACATGACACAACTGTACAACAAAATACCACTCTTCAAAAAAATACTAAATCCATCAAAAGGAAAAACACCACCAAAATCCGGCAAAGACAAAAAGCAGGATGAAAAAGACCCCAAAAAAGAAGCCGATCCTAAGAATAAAAACCTAAAAACAGATAAAGACACCACAAAAAAGGAAATCGGAAAATTCGTCGAATTTCTCGCCAGAATGGCTATGAGCGTAAGAACCGGATCTCTGACATACTCCGAGAATAACGGCACACTGCTACCCGGATATCTGCCCGGAACCAAAATTCTGGGGCTAAATGACCCCGGAGCCGCCGGAGGTGGGGCTCCCGGACTCGAATTTATCTCCGGATTCCAGGACCCGGATTTTATTACCAAGGCCTACGACAAGGGATGGATCAGTCAAAATCCCCGCCTGAACACCTCCTTCTCACTAAGTCATTCCACCACACTAAATGCCAGAGCGAACCTCGAACCATTTAAAGATTTCAAGATCGAAATAAACGCAACCAGAAATACCTCGGTCACCAACACGGGAATTTATCGCTATGACGCCAATGAAGGAAAAATGATTACTCAAAGTCCTCTTGAGTCAGGAAACTTCAGCATTTCAATTATTAGCTGGAAGAGCGCCTTCCAGAAAGACGGTGCAGGCTACACCAATCAGGTATTTGAACAATTCCTTGCAAATCGATTCGAAATATCAAAAAGACTGGCTGAAAGCCCGGGCTCACCCTCCCAGGGTATTGAAGACAGTACCGGCTATTACGATGGTTATGGCAGAACCGCACAAGACGTGTTGATTCCCTCATTTGTTGCTGCCTATACAAACACCCCGGTAAATGAGGTCAACCTGAATGCATTTCCTAAAATACCCAAACCAAACTGGAGACTTACCTACGATGGCCTTGGAAAACTTGAAGCATTCAAAAAATACTTCAAGTCATTTACCTTGAGCCATGCCTACCGCTCAACATTTAATGTTGGATCCTTTCTCACCAATCAATTCTACAGTGACCCTGATGGCGACGGCTTCACCACAGAGCGCGACAACATTGGAAATTTTAGACCCCAAAGAGAAATTCAGGTTGTTTCTATCTCAGAACAATTTGCACCGCTTGCCATGGTAGACATGACATGGAACAACAGTTTCTTAACAAAAATTGAATTTAAAAGAGACCGCAACCTATCATTGAGTCTTGCAAACTCTCAGATTACCGAAATACGAAGCAATGAAATTGTTACAGGAATCGGCTATAAATTCAAAGAAGTTCCTCCGCCTTTTGCCAAAAGATTTAAGTGGAAAATAAAAAGTGATCTAAATACAAGGATGGATCTTTCATTAAGAAGAAACAATACCATAA
>JBEGML010000260.1:0-7712 GCA_041183145.1 Bacteroidota bacterium
GATGTCGGTTGAGGTGTACTAGTATTGAATTACCTGTTCCTGGATATTGGCGGGAATTTCGCGGTAACGATATTGCTGGTCTCGCAGTTGAGGGACAAAGCCGGCGGAAGAGATAGCATCCTGAATACTTTTGTAGGTGAACCTGTGAGGCGCACCGGCTGCAGAAACAACATTTTCTTCTATCATGATAGAGCCGAAATCATTTGCTCCGGAATGGAGACATACCTGAGCAGTAGATGCACCAACGGTGAGCCATGAGGCTTGGATGTTATCAATGTTGGGAAGCATGATGCGGGAGAGGGCAATCATCCGGATGTATTCAGCAGAGGTAACATTGTTGCGAATGCCTTTAAGCCTTTTGAGCAACGTTCCATCATCCTGAAAGGGCCAGGGTATAAATGCAATAAATCCTTTTGCATTAGAAGGCTTTTGCTCCTGTACTTCTCTGAGAGAAACTAAATGTTCAAATCTCTCGTGCAAGGTTTCTACGTGTCCGAACATCATGGTTGCGGAAGTGGTGATGTTAAGCTGGTGAGCTGCGCGCATAACCGCAAGCCATTCGCGACCGCTGCACTTTCCTTTAGAGATCAGTCGTCTTACACGATCGGAGAGGATTTCAGCTCCGGCGCCGGGGAGACTATCGAGGCCTGCCTCAAGCAGACGTTGTAAAACATCTGCGTGAGACATACCTTCCATTTTGGAGATATGTGCAATTTCAGGAGGCCCAAGGGCGTGAAGTTTAAGGTTTGGATAGAGGGATTTCAGTTCACGAAAAAGCTTTTCGTAGAAAGGCAAACCAAGATCAGGGTGATGGCCACCCTGAAGAAGAAGCTGTTCACCACCATAGCGAAATGTCTCCTCAATTTTTTTGATGTATTGCGGGATGGTAGTGATATAGGATTCTGTGTGACCGGGTACACGAAAAAAGTTGCAAAATTTACAATTTGCAATACAAACATTTGTGGTATTAACATTTCGGTCAATGATCCATGTCACATGCGGAGAGTTGTTTTTTTTCTTCTTTCGAAGTTCATTAGCCACCCAGGCAAGCTCATTGAGTGGTGCCTTGTTAAATAAGAAGACACCTTCTTCAGCTGTTAGGAAGGAATCACCGAGGGCTTGATGCAGAAGTTGATCTACCGTCATGTATTGAGCGAAACAATTGGTACAAAAATAGCCTGAAATTTCAGGATGGTGCTACTTTTGTATGATAAAACAAAAGATGATGACTAAACAGAGTGAGCGCAAGAATGTTCCCATAATTGGAATAACGTGTGGAGATCTTAACGGGATTGGCCCGGAGGTGATATTCAGAATGTTTCAGGACAACCGCCTTTTCCAAACAGGGACTCCCGTTCTTTTTGGCCCGGGCAAGAGTCTTCAGCATTACAAAAAACAATATTTCCAGGGAGAGCCAGGGTTGCAGGAGATAAAAGAAATTTCAGAAGTTGTAACGAAAAATCTCTGTTATATATCCACTTCGGAAGAAGACTTTAAACCGAATGCCGGCATAGAAGACCGAGCAAGCGGGGTACTTGCCGAAGAGGCGCTCAAAATGGCTGTTCGGCATCTTAAATCAGGAATGGTTGATGCAATAGTAACCGCCCCGATACAGAAGCACAGCATACATTCAGCATCATTTCCGTTTCCCGGTCATACAGAGTATCTTGCACATGAGGCCGGAGTTAAAGATTATCTGATGCTACTCATTGGAGAGAGCATTAGAGCAGGAACTGTGACCGGACATTTACCGCTTTCTGAAGTATCAGGAAAGCTCAACCAGGAATTAATTATTACCAAGGCAAAAATTTTTCTTCAAAGTTTGAAAATTGATTTTGGGATAAGAAAGCCAAAGCTGGCTATATTAGGTCTTAATCCGCATGCCGGAGACGGTGGATTGCTTGGCAAAGAAGAAGATAATATCATCTTGCCTGCCATACACAAGCTTCGTGATGAAGGACATGTTGTTGCCGGCCCCTACAGCGCAGATGGTTATTTCGGTTCCGGAGCTGCATTTCAGTTTGATGGTGTATTGGGGATGTATCACGATCAGGTTTTAGCGCCCTTTAAAGCGCTGGAGTTCAACAATGGAATCAATTTTACCGCAGGACTTCCATTTGTTCGCACCTCCCCTGATCATGGCACTGCCTATGACATTGCCGGAAAAAATAAGGCATCTGAAGGAAGCATGCGAGCCGCTTTCTATATGGCTGTTGACATAGTGCAGCAGCGCAGGCAGATGCAAGAGATCAGTGCCAATCCCTTGAAAGTAAGTCCGGGAAAAAAGGAAAGAGATTACTCCAGATAGGAAAGGCTTTCCCGAATAATTTTAAGGCTGTTGGGTGAATGGGTTCAGGAGAGGCTCAAGCGAGGCATGCACCAATAAGAGTGCAAGAAAACCGGCGGCGGAAAATTTGTAAATCTTAAAATAATTTAACACCGGTGAAACATTCTGATGAAGTGAATACCTTCAGAACTTTTCTGTTGTGCAAGTGAAAAAGAGAAGTTGACTGCGGCTGTTATCAGATTGGGGACAAGTCCAGAGATTCGGTGCAGGGGAAAAACTCATGTTCCTGATGATTACTTGCCACAATAAGCGTACGATTTTTTGTAAATTCACTTATAATATCTTTATACCATGATATAGCAGAAGCATCAAGATTAGCGCAAGGCTCATCGAGCAGCAATGCCGGAGTGTTAGCGAGTACGGCCAATGCCAATTTAGCGCGTTGCTTCATACCGCTGGAGAAGTCAGAGATTCTTGTATCGGAAAATGACTGAAGACCTGATATGCTTAGCACATCCTGCTCATTAAGCTTTGGCAATAAAGGTTTAAAATTTTTCTGAAAATTAATCATTTCCGGAAAAGTAAACTCTTCTATTATATCCAGATATGGCGTTGAGATACTAAAGTGATGATGTAAGTCGGAGTGTGTGATTTTTTTTTCGTTGATGCTCCAGCAAACGCTTCCTTCTGTTGGCACTACGAAGCCTGAAATTATTTGCAGCAAAGTAGATTTTCCTGAGCCATTAGGACCAAGAATAGCGAGACCGGGAAACGGTGCTTTACTGTTGAGGTTACGGAAGAGCCAGCGCTTATTGTAGCGTTTTCCGATCTGATGAATTTCAATAGAAAGCGCAGAGTGATGCATCAGAGACTGCCCCGCATGATTCCGTTTTCAGAATTACGTATAAACTCAATGATGAGTTTTTTTTCGGCAATGTTAGGAGCTTCATGCTCAACTATAGCCAGTGCATTGGTTACATTATAACCGCGAACGTAAATTGTGCGATAAATATCTTCAATGTTCAGGACTGTTTCAGCGGAAAAACCCCGACGACGCAGCCCGACGGAGTTAATGCCAACGTAGGAGAGCGGTTCACGAGCTGCCTTGACGAAAGGCGGAACGTTCTTTCGAACGAGACTACCTCCTGTTATAAAGGCGTGTGCTCCGATGGAGACAAATTGCTGCACGGCAACAAGACCTTCGAGTATTGCCCAATCACCAATATCAACATGCCCTGCCAGGTTTACTGTATTTGCAAGAATGACGTTATTGCCCACAATGCAGTCGTGAGCGACATGCACATAAGCCATGATAAGACAGTTATCCCCGACTAGGGTTTTCATTCGGTGGAGGGTACCACGATTAATGGTTACACATTCACGAATGATGGTATTATCACCGATTTCAGCAGTGGTGACTTCACCTTTAAATTTGAGATCCTGAGGGATTGCAGCAATCACTGCACCGGGAAAAATTTTACAATTATTGCCGATGCGAGCGCCGTCCATTACAGATACGTTTGGCCCGATCCAGCAATTGTCGCCAATTACCACATCAGCAGCAACAGAGGTAAAGGGTTCGATACAGACACCGGCGCCTATTCTGGCATCGGGGTGAACCACAGACATGGGATGAATTCCTGACATGTTAATTTTTTACAATTTGGGCGAGCATTTCGGCTTCCATTACGAGTTTATTCCTCACAAATGCCTGTCCTTTCATATGACACAAACCTCTTCTTATTGGCGATAGCAAATCAAGTTTAAAAAATACCGTATCACCCGGCACAACCTTTTGTTTAAATCTTACCTGATCAATCTTCATAAAATAGGTTAGATAATTTTCAGGATCAGGAACGGTTTTCAAAACCAGCACACCGCCACACTGCGCCATAGCTTCAATAAGAAGCACGCCGGGCATGACAGGATTTGAGGGAAAGTGTCCGGTAAAAAAAGGCTCGTTCATGGTGACGTTTTTTAGTCCGACAACATGGCTGGGGGATAGTTCAATAACACGGTCAACGAGTAGAAATGGAGGGCGATGCGGAAGAAGTGCAGTGATATCCTGAATATTGAGTACAGGTTCTGCGTTCGGGTCGAACATTGGTGTCTCCGGCTTCTTTTTACTCTCCTTAATTATTTCCTTAATCTGTTTTGCGAAAGCCACGTTAGCAGAGTGCCCGGGTCTGGCGGCAAGGATATGAGCTCTTATTGGTTTGCCGACAAGTGCCAGATCGCCAACCATGTCGAGCAGCTTATGCCGAGCAGCTTCATTTTGAAAATGCAGTGTTGTGTTGTTAAGAACCCCCCTTTCCTTTACTTTAACGGAAGGCTTATTAAACACATTGGCAAGTTCATCAAGTCTTTGCTGAGATACCTCACGATCGACGATTACAATAGCATTATTGAGATCGCCACCTTTAATAAGGTCATGCTTTAACAGCATTTCAAGTTCATGGAGAAAAACGAAAGTGCGACAAGGAGCGATTTCGGGTACAAATTCACCGGTATGATACATTGTTGCATGCTGAGTACCGATAATATCAGAGTTATAATCTACCATGACGGTGAGTCTGAAATCATCGGCCGGAACGGCTAACATTTCTGTTTTTCTACTGGCATCTTCATAGGTGATGTTACGATCGAGGTAAAAGTACTCACGTTCGGCATTCTGAGTTACTACACCTGCTTTGAGAATAGCTTCAACGAAAGGCATGGAGCTGCCATCAAGAATAGGAATTTCCGGGCCATCGATATCCATCAACACATTATCGACTCCTGTGCCAACGAGAGCAGCGAGAACATGCTCAATGGTACTAATGGTAACACCGTTTTTGCCCAATTTAGTACCTCTTTCGGTATCAACGACCAGGTCTACGTCAGCTTCAATCACTGTCATGGAGGGATCGTCAATTCTTCTGAATTTATACCCGTGGTTTTCGGGTGCAGGGATAAGTTTAAGTGTAGCGGGTTTACCGGTATGCAGGCCTACCCCGCTTACTTCAATTTCAGAGCGCAGTGTTTGTTGTTTTTCCGTTGTCATTTTTTTTCAGCGGAGAGAGATTCCAATTTTGTTGAGAGGTCGGAAATTTGTTTTTCCAGAGCGAAAATTCGCAAATCGAGTTTAGGCAGTTTACGGAACATTACATAGGATTTCTGATAATCAGAAATTGGGAAAGCCGGAGAACCCTGCATGACAGCGCCTTCGTCTTTAATATTTTGTCCGATGCCGGATTGTGCTGCGATTTTAACCTTATCTGCGATTTTGAGGTGACCGATAATTCCTACCTGTCCGCCGACCATCATATCGCGCCCGAGTTTTGTAGAGCCTGCAATTCCGGTTTGAGCTGCGATTACGGTATTTTGACCAATTTCGACATTGTGAGCAACCTGGATGAGGTTATCCAGTTTTGCACCCTTACGAACAATCGTAGAGCCCAGCGTAGCGCGATCAATAGTTGTATTTGCGCCCACCTCCACAAAATCTTCAAGGATAACATTACCGATTTGTGGTACTTTTTTAAAATTTCCTTCCTGAGCCGGAGCGAAACCAAATCCATCGGAACCAATTACAGCACCTGCGTGAATGGTACAGGAGTTACCTACTACACAATGGTCGTAGATTTTAGCTCCTGCAAAGATGGTAGAGTTATCACCAATGATCACGTGATCACCGACACAAGAGTGGGGATAGAGTTTTACTCCTTTTCCGACAACAGCACCTTTACCTACATAAGCGAAAGCAGCGATATAAACCCCCTCCCCTATTTTTGCCTCAGGATGTATAAAACATGGCTGTTCAATACCGGGTTCCTTCTGAAGAGTTTTTGCATAGTGCTCGAGGATAGAGGCAAAAGCCGCATAAGGATCGGGAACCCGCAGAAGGGTGGCGGAAATGGGTTTTTCGGGAACAAAATCCCGGGAGACAATTACACAGGATGCAAGAGTGTTATAGATGAAATGGGTGTACTGAGGATTTGCGAGAAAAGACAAACCACCTGCAATTCCATCATCAATTTTGCAGACGGTATTCAGTTTCACATTAGGGTCACCTTCTAAAGAGGCGCCAATCCATGAAGCTATGATTTCGGCTGTAAAATCCATTTCAACTGTTGTTTGAGAGTTCTTTTGGGTAGCACAAGTAGTACTTCTGTACGGGTGATGAAAGTACAGAAATATTTAATTGGTCAGCTGCCGCGGCGAGGTCAAGAAGTTCACCTGTACGATAGAGGATTTTGATACCACTTTCTCCTGCTGCATAAGCATTGTTGCTCAGAGAGCCCGAATCCAGGAGGTAACCGGGATTTTCGGTAGCGAAGGGAAATTTGTTGCAGAGCGCAGAATGTAATTGGGATAAATATTCTGCCGAGGGCGGGGATTGCATAATTTCTGTTTTAAAAAGCCGGCGATTTACCAAACAAGAGGCAAGAAACGAGAGAACCTTATCGGGGTGAGACTGCCAGGCCTTCACAGAAGCAAAAACATCATCGTCATCAATCATAGCAAAAGCCTGCAGAGCATCAGGTTGAGCGATAATATCACCGGCGGTGATTTCGGCCTTAAGGAAAGGCATTAGTGCAGGTACACAGAAAAATTTTTCACCCCTGCGAAGCAATTCGGCAGCTCTTTTTATCACCCCTACAAGAAGGCGTTCAGCGCTGATGACGGTTTTATGGAGATAAACCTGCCAGTACATAAGCCTGCGCGCAACAACAAATTTTTCAACCGAGTAAATTCCTTTTGATTCAACAACGGGTTCATCGTCGACCAGAGAAAGCATAGAGATAATACGGTCGGAGTTTATTATTCCTTCAGAGACACCGGTAAAGAAGCTGTCACGCCTGAGGTAATCAAGCCTGTCCATATCAAGTTGACCTGACACCAGTTTATGCAAAAATTTTCTGGGGTATTTATCAGAGAAAATCTGCATGGCCAGGGATAGTTCACCATTGAATATTTCATTGAGGCGAGAGATAAACAGAAGCGAGAGATCTTCGTGATGAGCATCCTCAATCAGCGTGCCCTCCAGTGCATGAGAGAAGGGTCCGTGACCGATATCGTGAAGGAGAATAGCCAGCAGAGCGGCTCTTTTTTCATCTTCGGAAATGGAGAATCCTTTTTCGCGGAGCACAGCAATACAAGAATTCATAAGGTGCATAGCACCGATTGCGTGATGAAACCGTGTGTGAAGAGCTCCCGGGTAAACGAAAGAAGTAAGCCCGAGTTGTTTAATGCGGCGCAGACGCTGAAACCAGGGGTGATCTATCACGGCCAGAATAAGCGGATCATTGATAGAGATAAACCCATATACAGGGTCGTTAATGATTTTATTTTTTACGGTGGAAGGAATGAACATGAAAATTTCTCAAAGATAGGATTTGGGGCTTATTTGTTTAATTTGCGTAACTTACAATAATCAGGCGCG
>JBEGML010000261.1:0-6714 GCA_041183145.1 Bacteroidota bacterium
CTGAAAGCCACTGCTGATTTCTTCGAGATTGCGCAGGTGGGAAATAATATCAGACAAATGGGGAAACAAGAGTTCACCCGAAAATTTTTTTTTGATATTCTGGATATAGGCAAGAAGAACATAGCGTTTATGTTCTGCATCGAGAGGATGTTCAGTAATCCATTGGTAATTCAAAAGCGGCTCAGCCATAAAACTAACTTTATGTAATTTTACGGAAGCAACCGAAATAGAGTTTCACCTCGATTTGAATTCGCCTATTGCGTTCACTGTAAAGTCGGATAGCACCAGGCGGCCAGAGATGCCTGCTCTTTTGGCGAGCAGCTCATCCCAATTTTCACAACCTTCCCAGAAAACTGATTTCAGCTCTTTCATAGCCTCAGGGCTTGAGCCTTCGAGCTTGGTGAGCAAGGTTTCGATAGCCTGGTCCATATTTTCTGTGGTTTCGTGTAATTCGCTGAACATACCATATCGGTGTGCCCAATCTGCAGGGTGCCATTCCGATGCGTTAATTGAAAGCGTCATGAATGCAGACTTTCCTATTTTTCTTTCGACTGCCGGACCAACAACAAAAGGACCAATACCGACTGCCAATTCAGAGAGTTTAACCGAAGCGGCCTTAACTCCAAATGTGTAGTCGGCGGCACATGCAATACCTACGCCCCCTCCTACTGCTTTTGCCTGCACGCGAGCGATGACAAATTTTGGCGCCTTACGAATGGCATTGATCACCTTTGCAAAGCCGGAGAAAAAAACGGTGCCATCTTCCATATTTTTAATGGCGATGAGTTCATCGAATGATGCGCCGGCGCAGAAAGCCTTCTCGCCCTTGCTTTGGAGGAGAATCACCTTAACTGTAGGGTCGTTTCCTGCGCTTGTGATGGCTTGCGCGAGGTCGTTAAGTAATTTTCCGGGCATGCTGTTGCTTTGCGGGTGAAAAAAAGTAACACGAGCCACTGCGCCCGATTTTGAAAGGTCAACGAATCCTTGTTCCATAGTGGGGGCAAAAATAAGCAAGTTCGGTTGCCGAACTAAAGAATCCTCAGAGAGGTGGAAAATTACCAACAAGCCGCACAGGATTGGCGTTGTTTGCTTATCATTGTCATCCTATTTTCAAAACCATGCATTTAGCTGTAGCAGGAAATATCGGATCAGGCAAAACCACCCTGACCAGCATGCTTGCCAAACATTACAACTGGCAGGCTCATTTTGAAGATGCGGATGACAATCCGTATTTACAGGATTTTTATGAAGACATGCAGCGGTGGTCTTTCAATCTTCAGATTTACTTTTTGAACAGCAGGTTTGCTCAAGTGGTTGACATCAGAAAGAGTGGCAAGGATGTTATTCAGGACCGTACTATTTATGAAGATGCCTTCATATTTGCTCCAAATCTTCATTCGATGGGTCTGATGACCACTCGTGATTTTGAGAACTATTTTTCACTTTTTAGTTTGATGGAAAAGTTCTTACAGCCGCCGGATTTATTGATTTATTTGCGTGCCACTGTTCCAACTTTGGTTAATCAGATACAAAAACGCGGCAGAGATTATGAGAATGCCATCAGATTGGATTATCTCAAGCGACTTAATGAACGTTATGAAGCCTGGATAACCACCTACAAACATGGCAAGCTGCTGATTATTGACGTTGACAACAACAAATTCGGAGAGAATCAGGAAGATCTTGGAGAGATCATCAGAAAAATTGACAGTCAGATTAACGGACTTTTCTAACAATCAAAAATGAAACAAGCGTTCAAAAAAATCATCATCGCCGTTGTTGCACTTTTTACGGGTATTTCTGCACATGCGCTGCCTGACGAAGGAATGTGGTTGCCCATGTTTATCAAACGACTGAATGCCGATGACATGGCCAAGCACGGGTGCAAACTTAGTGCTGATGAGATTTACTCCATTAACACGGCCTCCCTCAAAGATGCCATTGTATGGCTCGAGTTCTGCACTGCAGAGATAATCAGTGACAATGGGCTGATGCTCACCAATCACCATTGTGCATACGGAGGTATACAATCGAATTCAAGTGTTGAGCACAACTATCTTGATAATGGGTTTTGGGCCAAAAATTTTTCAGAAGAGTTACCTGTAAGCGGACAAACAGCCAGTATCCTTGTTAGAATGGAAGATGTTACTGCAAAGATTCTGAATGGAATCAGTGACACCACATCTGCTTCTAACAGGGAAAAGACAATCAAGGCAGCCATTAAAACCGTCAGGGAAGAAGCAGAAGAGAAGGGCAAATACCGTGTGATTATTCGCGATATGTTTAACGGAAATGAATATTACATGTTTGTTTATCAGACATTCAAGGATATCAGACTGGTTGGTGCGCCACCGCAGAGCGTAGGAAAATTTGGCGGAGATACTGACAACTGGATGTGGCCCAGGCACACCGGAGACTTTTCTTTTATGAGAATATATACTGCTCCTGATGGAAGTCCGGCAGAATATTCAAAAGACAACGTCCCATTCAAGCCCAAGCATTTTCTGCCGATAAGTTTGAATGGTTACAAAGAGGGCGACTACGCCATGATTTTAGGATTTCCCGGGCGTACAAATCGATACGCAACCTCCTCGTCTATGAAAATGATTATGGAAAAGCAGAATCCTGTTCAGATTAAGATATTAGGAAAGAAGCTTGAGAGTTGGAAAAAGGATATGGATGCAGACACCAAAACCCGCATACAATATGCCTCGAAATACGCAAGAATATCTAACGGATGGAAGTACAACATAGGACAAAACGAAGGTTTGGAACGACTCGGAGTAATTGAGCAGAGGAAGAAAGAAGAAGCTGAATTTCAGCGTTGGGCAGACAGTAATCCTGAATTAAAGTCAAAATACGGCAGTGTGTTGAGTGATTATGAGAAGGCAGTAGAAGGGTACAAGGATATACTGGTGCAAAACCTCTATCTCAATCTTGCAGGGCGCGGCTCCGAGATTTTCGGATTAATACCATCGCTAAAATCATTTGCAGAATATTGCGCGAAAAATGCTTCGAACAAAAATGGAATGGACAGTGCTCGTGCAGTTCTCAAAAAAACATACGAAGATTTTGCGAAAGATTTTAATGTAAATACCGACAAGAATGCCTATAAAGAACTGCTGAGCTTATACCTCAACGATCTTAGCAGCGACAAGCTAACTCAGGTAATGTCTGATATTAAGGAAGATGGTGTTCAGGAGTATCTGGATAAACTATACAGTAAGAGCATACTTACCAATGAGGATAAGCTCAAGGCATTTATGGAGCAGCCCTCTGTAAAAAAACTGGAGAAGGATGGCTTTTATCAGATATATGAATCCTTAAAGACCTATTCCGATACCAAAATAACTCCAGCTACCATGGCCTATTCCGGAAAAATCGAAATGCTAAAGCGCATCTTTATGGAAGGAATGCGCAAATCGAAACCTGATCGGGTCTGGTATCCTGATGCCAATAGTACCTTGCGCATGACTTATGGAAATATTAAATCATATGACGCCAGAGATGCTGTACATTTTGATCATTTTACCACTACGGAAGGCATACTTGAAAAATACAAAAAGGGCGATGGGGAATTCGATGTTCCGGAGAAACTGATTCAGATGCTCAAACAAAAAGATTTTGGCAGATATGCAGAAAACGGAGTTCTGAAAGTAGCATTTCTCACCACGAATGACATTACAGGAGGCAATTCAGGAAGTCCAGTAATCAATGATCGCGGGGAGTTAATTGGTTGCGCATTCGATGGCAACTGGGAAGCCATGACCGGAGATTTAATTTTTGACCCTGAGCTGAAACGCACTATTTGCGTGGACATTCGTTATGTGCTTTACGTAGTGGACAAATACGCCGGGGCTGAAAATTTAATTAAAGAACTCAAGCTGGTTACAAGATAATATTCAGAAGAGCCGCCCAGTGCGGCTTTTTTTTATGATGCAAGCTGGAGAAAAGGTACTACTAATGTTATGGAGTCTTCAGCTTCTATGCTGGTATTTTCCGGGTGGGCTTATTTCGAAAAACACTGATTCAGCCTCTGCAACCAGATTAATATTTACCAGAACATGTATTTGCTTACTCTTGTCTTTTTTGCTTTGCGGGAGTATAGGTTTGAGTTTGTCAAACTCCCTGTTCTGCGGAGCGGCAGTTTATTTTTCTCTCAAAATTAGAAAGGCACAATCCCTTTTCATGGGTTTTCTGGAGATCCCGCTTACGGTATTGTTGTGCATGTTGTTTATACAGTCGTCTGCTTTTTTCATTGAACCAAAAAGCAACATTGAAACTATTATGAATCTGAGTCCGGAGTTTTATGTAATTCAGGTTATACTGGTGGTTCACCTGTTTGTGATACCTGGATGGATTAGGCATGCAGGCAAAAGATTTGCCCCGGAAAAGGGAAATGCATCAACATTAATCATTCAGGAAGAGCAATGGATCAATTTTTTTGAGCGCAGTCTTTACCTTATTGCAGGTATCAGCGGAAGTTACATCAGCCTGATCATCGCCATGTTGGTGAGGATTTTATGGTTAGCCCTGTTTCGGCGGAATCAGATAGCCCTGAGGCTTGCTTTGGCGTTCTTCGGAATTTTTTCGATAGTTGTTTTTAGCAGAGCGCTTTTTGCCACAGCCTTCCTGCCATAGTCAGACCATTCAAGCCTGATGGTTAAAATATTTGGCCCCGGAGGGGTTACTGCCTGATTATCTGTAATTTTGTTGTATTGCTGAATTTGTTGAGGGCAGTATGCAAAAAAACAAGGGATTCATATTTTATTTAGGCCTGCTGCTAACATCAGTACTTATTTCTTTCATTTCATTTTTCGAATCCCGTGCTCAGGGGAGCGATGATTTTTACCTATACGGGCAGGTTACAGAACAGAGCAGCGGGCAGGTTTTGACAAATTACCCTATTACAGTCAGCGTAATTCCCGCCTCTGGCTTTCAGGTGTATAACCTGACAACGGATGGTTCAGGCCAGTTTAGCGTTAGTATACCCGGAGCCTCCGTAATTGGCAACAATTTAGATATCATAGCAGAAGCGAGCTCTTGCCAGGGATTGATTAGTCAGAGTATTTCGAATAATTTTGGTTTTACAGACAGCAGTCAGATTTCGCTATCCGTTTGCATTTCAAACCCTTGTAATATTGAGTTTTCCTATTCAAACGACTCAATTGGCAACACTATTTTTTTTGATGGAATCGGGACAAATTTCTCTGCTGTATTTTATGACTTCGGAGATGGGAGTCCGCCTGTGAGCGCTCTTGATACTTCACACACTTACATTCAGGGAGGCTCCTACAATGCCTGTATCACAGGGGTTGACAGCCTGGGGCTTACATGTCAATTTTGCGATTCTGTAAACGTATTCGGACCGGGAGGCTGCATTGCTAATTTCACATTCAGTTCAAGCAGCCCTATACAACCCAACAACATTACATTTTTTAATCAAAGTTTCTCCAATACGACATTAATTTCTGTTTTTTATGACTTTGGTGATGGCTCAAGTTATTATGCCACCGGCATTGATGTTTGGTCGGGAGTTGACCATCTTTTCATTGCACCCGGGGAGGTTGAAGTTTGCATGACGATACAGGATTCAGGTTTTTGTCAGAACACATTTTGTCAGACGCTAACCGTGATAACCGACAGTTGTTTCATTCCGGTTAACATAAACGATTCACTTACCGGAGACAGCACTTTATGGCAAATGTCTGTGGCCTCGCCCAGCGCCACTGCCACCTATTTATGGAGTTTTGGGTCTATCATCGGAATGGGCAGTTCATTTGAATTTTATGTTGACAGTTCCTATACCACAGGATACTATCCATTTTGTCTGCAAGTGATTGACACCGTCGGAAATTGTTTTACCATTCAATGCGATTCAATTGGAGTCAACTTCCCGCCCTGTCAAGCTTTTTTTACTTTCAGTCCGGATAGCCTTAATTCTAACCTTTATTATCTTGACAATCAGAGCAGCGGCCAGGCCAGCAGCTCAGCCTGGAGTGTATTCACCCCGGGGGGCACATTCAGTTTCAGCGCCACTGATACCTCGTTCACATTTCCGGGGCCGGATCAATACCCTGTTTGCCTGGAGCTCAGCGGACCCAATTGCAGCAGTTCTTTTTGTGATACCATCCTGATATTACCTCCACCCGTTTGCGAGACCAATCTTAATGTGAACTCCATTTTCGGAAGATGCTTGAACGTAACAGCTAATTTTCAGACAAACACCAGCGGTTATTATGAATACAGATTGTATACAGGCGACGGAAGTTTTATTGATTTCGGCGGCGATACGCTACAGCATACTTTTAACTATCAATACCCGATTGGCGGCAACTATGATCTCTGTCTAAGAGTTAGAGATAGTCTGGGGTTTTGTTCCGACTCGGTTTGTGTAAACCTTATTATACCCTCAATTTCAGCGGGAATGAGCGGAGTCTATATTTTCACAGAAAAGGATGGTGTGCCCTGTACCGATTGTAAAGTTGTTTGTCATTTATTAGACAGCAGCAGTGGCAGATGGCAAGCTGTAGATACCCTTATTCAGACCTCAGGCGGTTACATCTTCACACAAAAAAACCATGGCACATACCTCTTCAGGGCTGAGACAGGCAGCACAATAAACGGAGACGAATATTACATGCCAGCGTATCAGGGTGATGTATTTTACTGGTCGGCCGGGATACCAGCAATCTTGCCGCTACAGGAAAGCTC
>JBEGML010000262.1:0-10100 GCA_041183145.1 Bacteroidota bacterium
AGGCAGATGATTCATGGTAGCGGGTATTAATCGGCTCTCCGAACATTTCTGGTTTAGACCAGGTTAAATCACTTTCAAGTTTTGATTCAAGAATTTCGCCTTGTCCCCGGTTGTCAATGTAGATCAACAGACGTTCCCCATTGGGCGAGATATTGTTGCAGGATTCATGTCCTGTAGTATTGATAGGTGCACCTATGTTCTTGGGCTTAGTCCATTTTCTGTTAAAACTGTAACTTACATAGATATCTTCCCAGTACTCGTCTGAGGTGAGGTCTTTCTCACCGGCATCACCTGTTGTTGTGCCCGGGCGGCGAGAGGTAAACATAAGTTGATCCTGGTCTTTGGTGAGTAGAGGATTGTAATCAGTGAAGGCAGAATTGATTTCAGCCCCGAGATTAGTTGTTCTCACGATGATAGGGCGTTTGACCATTTCTCTTCCGTTACGGCACTCCTCAAGTCTCTTGTTAGTCTTCTTGATTTCTTCCCGATCTTTATTTTTAGTGACTATTGTAAGATAAATGCCATATTCTGTCTCAGCTTTATCCCAATCCATTTCCAGTTGATTGCAATAGCCTAACCAATAGTGAATGTCGGTCGTGATTTCAGGTATCAAAGAATAAGCTTTTTCAAAATGAATTTTGGCTTTGTTCTTAAAGCTTGAATTCAGGTAACAAATTCCTATGTTGAAATTTAGGTCAGCATTATTGGGATTAAATTCATTCGCTCGTAGATAATAAGTCAGTGCCAATCTGTAATATCCATCATTAAAGGCTTTATCACCAACCGTCAGGTTTTTTTCTGCTTTTGTTAGTTCGTTGAGTTTCCCCGGAAAATTTGACTTTGTGAATTCGATGTTTTGTGAAAACACTCCTTCACTAAGGAAGCAAAAAGTTAAAAGAAAAACATAAAATAATTGTTTCATCGGGTTTGAATGAATGTTCAAATATAACAAAGCATTTCTGACATTTAGCGGCTTAAGATTTTAAATTCCGTTCTTCTGTTGAGTTGCCTTCCTTCGTCTGTTTCATTCCCTGCAATTGGCTGACTGAGACCATATCCCTTGAATTCTAATCTTGATTTGTCTATACTTTTTGAAATGAGGTACTCTACAACTGCTTTTGCACGGTTTTCTGACAGGGTTTTATTGTAAGACTCGCTTCCTTTATTGTCGGTATGACCTGAAATTTCAATTTTAAGCGTTGGAAGATCGGTAAGCAGCTTTTGAAGTCTTTCAAGTTCAGCTGTTGATTCCGGCCTCAAACTGGCTTTGTCAAAGTCAAAAAATATATTTTTGAGAACAATTTTATTACCCACCGCAATGTTTTTGAGTTGTATGTCTTTCTCCACCTCGTTATACTCGAATCCTGCCGGTATGTCAAAATTCTCAGAATGGAAAAGATATTTTTCTTTTTTCACGGCAATACCATAGTTCACCCCTGATGGAAGGGCAACCAGAAATTTTCCGGTTTTAGAGTTGGACTTAAAGGTTGCGATTTCGATATTTTTTAAATTATCAATCAGAGAAATTTCAGCTTCAAGGGGTTCTTTTGTAAGGGCATCTGTTATTACTCCCTTCAAGAGTGTAACCTCATTCTTTTTAACTTCTACTCCCTTAGCAGCAGAGACTTCTTTGACAGGTTTTTCGATACTGGCAATTAAAGGATCTTCGGTATCAAGCAAAAGAGGTTTTTCAGGCCCGAGAAAGGTAATGATATAAATATCTCTACCGCCGAACCCACCTGCTTTTTCAGATGCGTAATAGCCTCTTTTCCCACTTGCTGCTACCACTAAAAACACATCATCGTCAGGTGTATTGATTGGATATCCTAAATTTTCCGGTGTTGACCATTTGCCGTTCTCGAGAACCGTTTTGAAAATGTCATATCCACCCATAGATGAATGCCCTTCGGAGCTGAAATACATTGTTTTGCCATCCGGGATTAAAAAAACCCCTTCTTCGTTGTACTCTGTATTGATTACGGTGCCCAGGTTTACTGCGGTTTCCCATCTTCCTTTAGCGTTTTGTGTACAGGAGAAAATATCGCGTTTTCCGAGGCTTTCCTCCATTCTTTCACTAATAAAAAAAAGTGTTTTGCCATCAAATGAGAAGGAAGCAGATGATTCGTGGGCAGAGGAATTGATGGCCTTTGACATTTTTTCAGGTTCGGTCCAGGATTCGCCAACGATATCACTCAAATAAATATTTCCGGAGCCTTTATCATCGCGGTAGGTAAGCAGTTTCTGACCATCAGGGCTCAGATTTATCGTGGCATCATGACCAATGGTATTAATTGGCGGTCCCATGTTTTTTGGCGCTGTCCAGGTTTCATCGAATTTGTATGAGACATATATGTCTTCGAAATATTCATCAATTCCCTCATCAATACCACCACCCGTTGTGGTATTTCTACGTGAGGTAAACATTAGCACATCCTCATCAGCTGAAATGACAGGTCCGTAGTCAGGATAGGTGCTGTTAACTATATTTCCGATGTTATCTATGAAAACCCTCACTGGATTTTTTACCAGTTCTTTTCCATAATTACATTCAAGGATTTTTTTGTCGATGTCTTTAATTACCGAAGCATCTAAATTTTTTAATGGAAGCATGCTTTTATAAGCCTGATATTCTGATATGGCTTTATCCCATTCCATGCTTAGGTGGTATGCTCTGCCTAAGTAGTACCTTATTTTGGGATCAATCTGCGGATTCAATTCATAAGCTTTGATAAAGAATGGGGTACATTTTGTTTTGAAAGGAGAGTTTAGATGGCATACTCCGGTTCTGAAGTTAAGTTTGGAGTTATTCGGGTTAAATGCACCGGCACGGATGTATCCGTCTAATGCATATTTGTATTTTCCTGGAATTTCAGATTCGAAATACTCGTCAGCCTTTTCAAGATTTTTTTTTGCTTCGCGAAGTTGCTCTTTCTGGTCAGGAAAATATTCTTTGGTGAACGGAATATCTTTTGCCGTTTGTGCAAAGTTCTGTTTACAGAAAATAACAAGCGAGATGATTAAAAGGATGTGTTTCATCGGCAGTCATTTACAAGTTTTTTAGCTTCAGCGATTCCAAGGTCTGCTGCTTTTTTCCAGTCACTGCATGCTCCTTTTTCGTCTCTTAGCATTTCCCTTGCATTGCCTCTGTTAAGAAATGCTGAACCATAGGAAGAATTAAGTTTTATGGCCTGATTGCAGTCGTCAAAGGCACCTTCATAATCTTTCATTTTAAATTTTGCACTTCCTCTATTGTTGAAAGCGAAGGAATAGTCGCTTTTTATTTTTATTGCTTCTGTAAAATCTTCTATAGCGCCTTTGTAATCACCTTGCTCAAATTTTGCAGATCCCCTGTTGTTGTAAGCAATATAAAAATCTTTTTTAAGGCTGATGGCTTTTGAATAATCCAGAATTGCTCCGTTGATATCGCCCATTTTTTTCTTGATGCTCCCGAGATTATTGTAGGCAAAGTCTGCATCAGGCTTGAGTTGCACAACTTTTTGATAATCCTCAAGAGCACCATTAAAATCTCCGGTTTGTTTTTTTGCACCGGCACGGTCATGATAGGCGTATGCATAATCGGGATTTTCCTTGATTGCTGCATCGAAATCTGCTATAGCACCCTGATAATCTTTCTGAATAAATAGATACATCCCGCGGTAATAACATGAACTGGCAAGATTTTCCTTTTGATCTATAGATCGGGAATAAGCGGCCTTGGCCTTTTCGCTTTGATCCATAAATCTGAAACACTGAGCCAGATTGAAATACAGATTTTCTGTTTTGTCGTTTAGGATTTCAGTCTTCAGAAAATCCTCTTGTGCTTCTTTGTATTTGTTCTGTTGCAAACGCGCAATACCGCGGTTAAGCCAGGCTTTTTCAAAATCCGGCTTTAATTCAATGGCGGCTGAAAATGAGGCAATTGCTGCTTCTGTCTGACCTTGACTTAATTCTGCCACACCTCTGTTATAGGCTATTTCGGCATCCTGGCTTGGCAACAATGTAGAAGCTTTGACGGTATCTGTTACTTCTGTTTGAGCCCACAAGAAACCCGGAGTCAGAAATACAAATGATAAAACGTACGCCAATTTTTTGCTGAGCTTCATTCGTTTCTGTATTTTTGGGGTTATTCTCCAAAAGTAATTTTTGAGTTCATAGAAACCAAATACTACTGAAAGCAATGACAAAAAAAACAACACGAATTTTCGATGAGAAGTCTATAGATTTTCTACACCGCTATCTGAATAACCCTAGTCCCACCGGATTTGAATCCGGCGGCCAAAAAATTTGGATGGATTATCTCAGGCCTTACGTCGATACATTTTATACCGATCCCTACGGATCTGCTGTGGGAATTATCAACCCCGATGCGCCCTACAAGGTTGTCATAGAGGCTCATGCCGATGAAATTTCGTGGTTTGTCAATTACATCAGCAACGATGGCTTTATTTACTTGCGTCGGAACGGAGGCTCTGATCATCAGATTGCACCTTCAAAAAGGGTGAACATTCACACCCCTGCAGGTATCGTAAAGGCGGTTTTCGGATGGCCGGCGATACACACACGCGATACAGCAAAAGAAGAGCCTCCCACACTCAGAAATATTTTTCTTGATTGTGGATGCAAATCAAAGGCTGAAGTAGAAAAGCTTGGTATCCATGTGGGTTGTGTGGCTGTTTTTGATGATGAATTTTTCATCATGAACGACCGTTTTTGGGTAGGACGAGCCCTGGACAATCGTATTGGAGGATTTATGATCGCCGAAGTTGCCCGAATGCTAAAAGCGAATAAGGATAAACTGCCTTTCGGGCTATATATCACAAATTCTGTTCAGGAGGAGGTTGGGCTCCGCGGTGCTGAGATGATAGTTCAGCGTATTAAGCCCGATGTTGTAATTTGTACGGATGTTACTCATGACACCCAAACTCCTATGCTCAATAAACAGATGAATGGAGACATTTCTTGTGGTAATGGACCTGTCCTAACGTATGGGCCTGCCGTTCATAATGTTCTACTCTCCTCTATCGTTAAGGTGGCAGAAAAAAACAAGATTCCATTCCAAAGAGCCGCGGCATCGCGTGCCACAGGAACAGATACAGATGCATTTGCCTATGCATTGGGCGGAATCCCATCGGCACTGATTTCTTTGCCACTAAGGTATATGCATACAACTGTCGAGTCAGTGCACCACGAAGATGCAGCAAATGTCACCAGACTTATTTATCAGTTCATAAAAACACTTAAGCCGGGTACGCGTTACCATTATATCTGACAAATGAAAAAACTATTCCTTTCTCTTTTGGTTTTCTCTTCGTTTTTCGCTTTTGGTCAAACTATTCATCCACATTACGAAGACGGGCATTTATACCTGAAGATTAAGGAGGATGCCATTGATTTTCGAGGTCTTGATGGCATCGCTTCTGCCGCGGCATTCAGGCAGATGCTGGGTGAGGAAATCAATCTCGCAGGAGTAATGAGTTTTGAGCGAATGTTTGCAGCTACAAAACACCCTGGACTTGATAATATTTTTAGAATTCGAATCGCTGACCCCGCAGGTGCTGATGCTGCTGTCAGAATATTAAGTGGCAATCCAAATGTGGCATACGCCGAAAAAGTTCCTTTAAAGAAATTCTTTTACGTGCCCAATGATACCTTATACAATAATTCTAACCAATGGAATCTGTTCAAAATCAATGCTGCTCTTGCGTGGAACTATGTGATTCCGTCTGCACAATCCGTTATTGCTGTAATTGATGAGGGGATTGACATTTTTCACCCTGACCTTGCAGCAAATATTTGGCAAAACAGTTTCGAAATTCCAAACGATGGTATTGATAACGACGGTAATTTCTACATTGACGATCTCAATAGCTGGGATTTCGGAGATGGCGATAACTCTGTGACGCCACTTGATTCAACATGGAATCATGGCACTCACGTGGCCGGTGTAGCGGCAGCAGTCAGTGACAATACCACGGGCATTGCCTCAATAGGCTTTAATTGTCGCATTATGGCTGTTAAGGGAAGTAGTTCTAATGTATTTATGTCCAATGGTTATGAGGCAATAGCATATGCAGCAGAAAACGGGGCTGATGTAATTAACCTCTCATGGGGCGGTCCTGCGTATTCTTTCACCGAAGAAAGTGTTATAAATTTTGCTGTTGCCTTAAATGTGGTTGTTGTTGCTGCATCAGGTAACTCAGGTACTGATCAGGTTAATTACCCCGCAGGCTACAACCGAGTTATCAGCGTGGCTTCAACCGGTCAGAACGATGTGAGAGCCTTCAGTTCGAACTATGGTCCCTCCATCGATTTGTGTGCCCCTGGAATTAATATTTTAAGTACAGTTACAGGTGGTGGCTATGGTCTCAAAACCGGTACATCAATGGCTGCACCACTGGTTGCAGGGCTTGCAGGTTTGATGCGTTCCTATCATCCTGAAATTTCGGTTCAGGACCTTGAAAATTGTCTCAAAAACACCGCAGATAATGTTGATTTTATGAATCCAAATTTCTTCGGCTTGCTTGGTGCCGGCAGAATCAACGCTTTCAATGCGATGAGCTGTGTTGCTGCATCACGTTTCCGGTTCGACGCATGGGTGGAGGAGCTTTCTGTGCCTGATGTTTGGTCTTGTAATCCGGTGATATCGCCTATGGTAAAAATCAAAAACCATGGTACTGATACTCTTACTCAGTTTGAATATCACTATCGCTTTGATCAAGGACCATTCATTAGTGGAATCTGGACAGGTTCGGCAGGTTATGACAGTGTGCTTTATCTTCAATTGCCCATTCAGTCCTTTGGCTCCGGTGAGCACACTTTTACTTTTTACACATCCTGGCCTAATCAACAGGTAGACTGGAACCTTTACAATGATACCCTCAATACCCGATTTTCCATTCTGCCTGCCGGCCTTAATCCCCCCTTCCACGAAAGTTTTGAGGATACCTCATCCACTCGTGGTTTGTGGTCATTTCTCAATCCTGATGGTAGCAAGGGCTGGCAATTCGATAATTTATCTGTAAGCGGTATGAACAGAGGATTGGCCTGGATTAATCTCTTCAATTATTCCGCAACCGGTGAGAAAGATGGGCTATTGACTCCTCCTCTTAACCTCTACGGATTAGATTCAGCTTGGATATCATTCAATTATGCATCAAGAACAAATTATTTCAATAGCTCGATTGATACATTGAAAATATTCGTATCTCAAGATTGTGGAGCAACATATCTTCAGCCGATTTTCATCATACCGTTAGATGCAAATTTTTCTACAAGCAATGACACATCTAACACTTTTTTTAGGGCAAACACCAATGATCAATGGTGCGATTCTCTCTTGTCAACAAGCTGTTTTAAGCTTGATTTAACTCCATTTATTGGGCAGCAGAATCTGATTGTAAAAATCGAAATGACTAATATGGGGGGGAATAACTTCTATCTTGATGATTTTCAATTTAACGGGACGCAAGTTACGGGTTCCGCCCCTCAGCCCCAGATTTCTTTAAGTCAGTCTCAGGCCTGCCAGGGAGAGGTTATCACCATGTCTGCAAGCTCTGTTCCTCCTGCCTCATCTTGGAGGTGGGTTGTGCCCGGTGCCTTGCCAGACACTGTATTTGGTCAGATTGCCTGTTTTCAATTCCCTGCTACGGGTCTATATTCCGTAGAACTTAGTGCATTTAATCAGGCCGGCTCCGGCGTTGCAACACTCTCAAATTCAGTATTGGTAAATGCATTGCCTCTTGCAGAGATTATTTCCGATTCGAATATTGTCTGTCTTGGAGATTCACTTATGCTGAGTGCGCCCGGCGTTGGCACCTTTACCTGGTTTTCGGATGGTATTTTGAGCTCCGATAATGGCTCATCGGTTTTTTTACTGGGAGTTAATCCCGGTAATTACTCAGTTTCTTTATTAGCAGTTAGTCCAGAGGGCTGTTCTGTAAATACAGAGCAGGATTTTATTGTAACCTCATGCCTTGGACTTTTGGATGTGGAATCACAAAAAATGTGGGCAGCTTACTACGATCAAAATTCCAAAGGCATACATTTTTCAAGAGAATCTATGGAGGATGGGATTATAGATTTATTTAGTATTTCGGGGCAGAAAATTATCAATGTAATTGTCCCTAAGGGAAGCTTAAGTACATTCGTCAACACCGATACCTGGGCACCGGGAATTTATTTTTTAAGGTATAATTCAAGCACCTTAAAAATTGCTGTTTACTGAGTAGAAATTTTATGATTCGAGAATCAGATGGGCTCCTTCGGCACCTGCCGATGAACCCAGTGCTACACCCATTCCTCCCATCCTAACTGCGCAAGCAGATCGTTTTCCCAGCATCTTTATGACCGGAGATTTTATTGAGCCTACCCCCATTATACCCGCCCACCGGTGCTCAATGTCGAAAGAGGTATCAGGCAAAATAATCTCTCTGAGCAATTCCTCTAATTTATTTTGAATAAGGGAACTCACCTCCATAACCGTTGTTTCTTCACCTTTAAAATCCAGATTTCTACCACCACCAATTAATACCCTTCTTTTGTCTATATCGCGAAAATAAAAATATCCGGAGTCCATGTGAAAAGTTCCCCTGAGCTTAAGGTTTTCTATAGGGCTTGTAATCAAAACCTGTGCTCTTGCAGGTTTCACTCCCGAATCAGAAATGATTTCCTCAGCGAAACCATTGGTGCAAATGAGAATTCTGGAGGCTTTTAGCTCTCCAAAGGGCTCTGTCTGCATAGATACATAGCTTTTATGTTCCTCATAGCCAACAAGCTTTGTGGCATTGAGAATCCTTACACCCAATCTTTGACAAATATTCAGAAGGGCCTCCATCATCTTCCCAGTATTGATCTGAGCCTCGAATAAATTCTTTATCATGGGTAGGGTGAGCTTTATTCCAAGTTCGGTATTTAGATCCGTTGAACAGACAGAGAAGGTGTTTGACAAACCTGTAATTTCTCTTAGATTCTGATTGAAAAAATGGATCTGACTGCTCGCAATATCGAACATGTTTTTATCTGTAAATATCTCAAAACCACCATGTTGTTGGAGTTCTAATGTCTTTTTTCCAACCCTGGAAATGAGAAGGTCAAGTCCCGCTTTTCTATTCTTTACCAAATTAAAGACCTCTTCTGGGTCATCATTTTTTAGGTCATCATAAAGTTCACTAATGCTGCCAATGCATGCGAAACCTGCATTTCTGGTGCTTGCACCATGCGGCAGGTGTCCTCGTTCGAGAACCATAATTTCAAGTTCGGGATATTTTTCTTTGGCAGTAATTGCAGCTGAAAGACCAACAATTCCGGAGCCAATAATTGCAAGATCTTGCTTGCGAAGAAGAACGCTTCTGTCCCAGTAACTCCATGGGTCTGAACTGACGAAATCATGTGGCATAGCTCATTTTTTTTCTCATCTTTGCAAATTAGGTAAATTTTCGACTGATTTTCGAATATCTAAGCATATAAGAATCTGATTTTGATGTCCCCATTGCGCCTGTTAATTACTGACATAAGGTTCAGGTTTCCGGTTATTTTATTCTGGTTAATTCTGATTTTGTCTGTGAAAACGATGGCGCAGCCCATTTGGAAGTTGGAAATTGATGGTAAAGTGGAGGATAATGGGAAAGCTCTTGAGGGCGCGCAAATTAAAATCCTAAAGGGCGGCTCAGAAAAAGCTTCATTGTTTTCAGGTTCCAATGGGAAATTCAAGTATGCACTTGAACCGAACAACGATTATACAATATCGGTCACGAAACCAGGTGGTTATATTACCAAATTGATTTTTATTTCAACAAAAAATGTTCCTTCATCGGAAGATACAAGGGACGGTTTCCAGCCGTTTAAGATGGAAATTAATATTTTCAAAGAGATGCCCGGCTTGGATGTATCAATACTAAAACAGCCGGTTGGTAAGATATTTTACGATGAATCTGCCAATAATTTTCAATTTGACAAGGCTTACACCCAATCCATTTTAGCTGAGCTTGAAAAGCTCACAGAGGATCTTGCAAAGAAACTTGCCGAGGAGGCTGCTGCTGCTGCTGAGGCACAGAAGAAGAAAATGGAATTCGACAAGTTAATCAATCAGGGTGATGCTACAT
>JBEGML010000263.1:0-3407 GCA_041183145.1 Bacteroidota bacterium
ACTTGTCTGAGGCCAAAGCAGGAGCCAAAGCAAACATGCCGATTCGTGATTTTTTCCTTCATCGTAGCGGATTAAAACCTTTCATTCCCTTTTATGAAAGCACACTCAAAAAAGGCAAACCCTCCAAGAAATTCTATCGTGATGAATTCTCTCTTAAGTTTCCGATTCAGGTCACAGACAGTCTTTATTTGCATAAGGGTTGGAATGACACCTTGCTGAATCGCGTTCTTCGCTCAGAAACCACAACGCCCGGAAAAATGGTTTACAGCGATATGGGATTCTACATATTAAAGGCAGTAAACGAGAAACTCGTCAAACAAAGTCAGCATGATTTTCTGATGCCGATATATGCGCAATTGGGAGCCAGCAGCATGGGGTATCTTCCTTTGTTGCGCAACCCGGTTGAGAATATTGCTCCAACCGAGAAAGATAAAACTTTCCGTAAAACCTTAATACATGGTTATGTGCACGATCCGGGAGCGGCCATGATGGGTGGCGTTGCAGGCCATGCGGGATTATTCAGCAATGCAAATGATCTGGCCAAAGTATTCCAGATGTTAATGTGGAAAGGTACTTATGGAGGAGAGCAATACCTAAGGCCTGAAACGGTTCAGCGCTTCACACAGAAAGTTATGAATGATGGCAGCAACAGGCGTGGACTTGGATTTGACAAAGCTGAAACAGACACCACAAAAGCCAGTCCGTGTGCAGCTTCTTGCAGCGCCTCCACCTTCGGGCACACAGGCTTTACCGGTACGGCGGTTTGGGCCGACCCTGATAAAAAACTTCTTTTTGTTTTCCTCAGCAACAGAGTTCATCCTGATGCAGAAAACAAGAAGATACTTGAACTAAGTTTAAGAACCAAAGTACAAGAGCAGTTTTACAAGGCTGTGGAGCAGAGACGCCCTGATGGAAAGATGCCAAAAGGAATCTACTAATGCCTCGCGTACCAACTGAAAAAAATCCGGCCGAGGAAGAAGGAAATGCCCCGTTTTTTTTTAACTAACTTTGCCTCATGAAAATTGGTATAGTATGTTACCCGACCTTTGGAGGTAGCGGTGTGGTGGCAACAGAGTTGGGCAAGGCACTTGCATCGAAAGGCCATCAGGTGCATTTTATCACCTATAGCCAACCGGTGCGACTTGATTATTTTTCTGAGAATATTTTTTACCATGAAGTAGCAGTAAGTGATTATCCACTGTTCGACTATCAGCCATATGAGCTGGTGCTTGCCTCAAAACTTGTTGATGTAGCCTTGTATGAAAATCTTGATTTACTTCATGTGCATTATGCCATACCTCATGCATCGGCCGCTTTTATGGCGAAGAAAGTACTTGAGACAAAAGGAAAAAAAATGCCATGCATTACAACTTTGCACGGCACAGATATCACCCTGCTCGGCAGAGACAGTTCTTTTGGTCCTGTAATTTCATTTGCCATAGCACAAAGTGATGCAATCACCGCTGTTTCAGAAAGTCTCAAGCGGGATACCTATAAGTACTTCAGGGTCAGAAATGAAATTAGTGTAATACCAAATTTTGTATGTATACACGACTATGAGCAGCTTACAGCCGAAGACCGGAAAGAAACCATACAGCAACACAAAAAGGTAATAGCACCGAACGGCGAAAAAATACTCATTCATATTTCAAACTTCCGAAAGGTAAAACGAGTAGAAGATGTGTTGAGAATTTTTGATCAGGTGCGAAAGAAATTACCGGCGAAACTATTACTGATTGGAGACGGCCCGGAGCGCAACAACATAGAACGTCTTTGCAGAGAGCTCGGTACCTGTGATGATATTAAGATATTGGGAAAAGTAGTTAATCCAGAGCAGCATCTGATTTTGGGTGATTTGTTTTTGCTGCCTTCAGAAACCGAAAGTTTCGGGCTATCAGCACTAGAGGCTATGGCCTCCCGAGTGCCTGTGATTTCAACTGATACAGGAGGAATACCAGAAGTCAACATTCACGGAGTTACAGGCTTTCTCAGCAAGGTAGGAAACGTAGATGATATGGCTCGTAACTGTTTACGACTGCTCAACGATGAGAGTATGCTTGAGCGATTCAAGCAGCAGGCTTTTGATCAGGCTTCAAAGTTTGATATCTCCAGGATTTTACCCTTGTATGAAAAGGTGTATGAAGCTGTGCTTGAGAAACAGCGGTAAAGTGTACATACAACGTGAGAATAAGTCAATTATACTTAAAATCATTTTTTCTGTTTGAGCATTCATCATTTACTTAATAAAGCCTTTTTTTCCTGCTTCGGTAATTAAACAGACCAATATCTGTTATTCAATTCATACGTTCGAATTATAACCATTGCATTATTAATTCAGCGGTGAACTCAGTATTTAATAAAAAGAACTTTATTTAACTCTCATTAAAATACACTAACTTTATAGAATACGAAGCCTACCGAAAAATCCGCAAAAACTAAATCCATAACAAGAGCACTAAACCCCCATGAGTACAAATAATAATCAACATTCGGCATCTGAATTTTTTGAGGCTACAAAACTGCTTCGCGCATTGCATCAGATAAATTTAGAATTTATAGATCCTAACAGCAACAAAAGGACCCTTTTCAGGAAAATGCTTGACAAAGTTTTGGATGTAACTTTAAGCGAATATGGTTTTATAGGCGAGATTATCATACGTGAAGGGGCGCCTATTTTAAAAACATATGCCATTACAGATATTTCGTGGAATGAGGAAACTGCTGCACTTTATAAAAAGTATGAAGCGCAGGGTATGGAATTCACCAATCTGAATACTTTGTTTGGTTATACGATGAGGACCGGTGACGTAGTAATTTCGAATGACCCCGCGAATGATCCTCACCGCGGGGGGCTTCCCAAAGGCCATCCTGCACTCAATCATTACCTTGGAATACCTGTCAAAGACAAAAACAATGTGATGATTGGCATGATTGGAATTGCAAATAAACCCGGTGGATATTCAGAAGATGATTTAATGTTTCTTGAGCCCATGATTTCTCTCACGGCTGCATTTATTTCTGCAGTAAAAGCGAACGAGGCGAAACAATTTTTCTCCGGCACCTTGGATTTGTACAAAAAGGCCATAGACAATCATGCCATAGTTTCTGTAACGGACACCAATGGAATCATTACTTATGTGAATGATAAATTCTGTGAATTGTGTAAATATACACCAGCTGAATTGATCGGTCAAAATCATGTGATGATAAATTCAGGATTTCACAGCAAAAAATTTTTTGAAAAGCTTTGGAAGACGATTCTTTCAGGCAAAGTTTGGAGAGGCGAAATTCGGAACAAGGCTAAAGACGGCAATTTCTATTGGGTAGACGCCACAATTGTGCCCTTTTTGGATGAGAATAAGAAACCTTATCAGTTTATCGCCATTCGTAATGATATCACAAAACTC
>JBEGML010000264.1:0-6638 GCA_041183145.1 Bacteroidota bacterium
GGAGCAATACTGCGGCAACGACTTTTTCGACCGTATGCGCATGATATTTCCATCTGAAGGTTCAGACGGGATCCTCATACTCTCGGTGAAGGATTTACCTGCTTATCTGGACAAGAGTATCATTACACCTGATTCTATGGTAGTAAATGCAATTGTTCAGAATCTGGGTGAATTCCGCAGAGATGGAATTATTCCTTTTAATGAATCGTGGTCAGGCAAAATGATGGTCAAAGAGGGAGAATAAGAAAATATCCTGTTTGAGTTCAAATTTTTGTTTGCGTTAATCAGGGCTGAAAAGATATTTACGAGAGCCTGAATCCGTTGAAATCGTGCCGGGTATTTTATTAAAACACCTGAGAACAATCAATACGTTTTGGTTAGGATAATTAAGGACAAACGTTAATTAATGCCAATTACAAAATCCAAATCTTTGTATTAATTTGAAATTAATTTGAGGGAAAAGTGTGGGGCAGTGATAAAAGCAAAGGTAAAATTCTGATTTTCTTAAACCTTGACTCCAATCACACAAATATCATCTATCTGTTCATTGGCACCTCGATATTCATTTATAAACGACAACAATTTTTCATGTTGTTCCTCCATGGTTAGGCAGGCTAATTTGAGCAGGATCTCTTTGAATTTCAGCTTGGTTAACTTTTTATTTTTCAGGCCTCCAAACTGATCTGAAAAACCATCTGTAAACAGGTAGATGATATCATTCTTCTGAATATTTAATTTTTGGGTAGTAAATGGATTTTGGACATGACCGGCGCCAATTGGCTGCTTATCAGGTTTGATTTCTTCAATCATATTTTCCTGACTACGAAATATCCAAAGTGGATTATTGGCACCGGACCATGAGATGAGCATCTTGCTAAGATCCAGACAGCAAAGCGAGGCATCCATTCCATCTCTGACCGATTCATCTCCTTTAGAAAAATTCTCAAACAACAGATCCCTTGTTTTGTCAAAAATAGCGCCCGGGTCACGCAGAGCAAATTCATGAAAGCTTCTGTTAAGGGCATTATTACATACCACGCTTACCATAGCACCGGGTACTCCGTGTCCGGTGCAGTCACAGGCAGCGAAATAAACTTTATTGTCTATGGATTCCATCCAATAAAAATCACCCGCAACGATATCTTTGGGCAGGTATAAGATAAAAGAGTTTTTTAAGAGTTCTTTCACCAGACGGGGCGGAGGAAGAATGGCTGTTTGAATACGTTTAGCATACTCGATAGAGTCAAGAATTTCCCGGTTTTTATTTTCTACCACCTCCTTTTGATTGCGGATTACTTTAGTAGCGTTCGACACCTCAATTTCAAGTTCTTTCTGACGGCTCTTGAAGTTTTTTTCTCTTGTTTTGACAAAAGAGACTAGAGAGACTACAAAAGCGAGACTATAGAAGGAGTAAGCCCACCATGTTTTCCACCATGGCGGACGAATCGTAAAGGAATATTCAAAAGGCTTGCTCCATACTCCCTTACTGTTCATGGCTTTTACAAAGAAGGTATACGAGCCAGGTGGGATATTTCCATAATGGGCTTCATTTCGGGAAGTAAGGCCACTCCAGTTTTCATCCATACCCTCTAATTTGAATTGATACTTCACCTTTTTGGGTTGATTTGTGGTAATTCCGATGAATTTGAAACTAATATAATTGTTGTTGTAATAGAGACTGAGGTTTTCAGGAAGGTTGTACCAGGGGCTTAGGGTGCTGAAATGATATTTAGAAACCTGCATCCCATTTTTCAATTTTAGAATGCTATCCTGATTCGTTGTTAATGCAAGCCATGGTATAGGTTCATTAAAGAGCTCCACACTTCTTAATTGAATTTTGGGGGCGATGGTATCGGCAGAAGACAAGTCAGGACGCAAAACCGTCAGGCGGTCATTACCTCCTATCCAAATAGCGCCCTCATCATCCTGCACCATGGATTTACCACCCTGCACACCAACAGATAAAAATCCGTCCTCATGAAGGAAATTCTTGAACGAATTAATATGGTCAGCGGAAAGATCTGAATCAGATTCATTAAAAAATTTCTGCAGATTTTCTGTGGAAATCGAACTCAGCCCGAATCGCGTTCCGAAATACATACTTTTATTTTTCGCCTGAAACAGATTTAAGACAAAATCGCTGCACAAGCCATCCTTTTCGGTTATATAGCGAAACTGACCTTTTTCTTCTTGATTAGAATCTGATGGTGTAAATATACTGACACCTGCGCCTAAATTAGAAAACCACATTCTTCCGTTTTCATCCTGCAAAATAGAATGAACCTTTATGCCTGAAAGGCCTTCTTTGGGAGTGAAATGAATAAAACGATAGGACTCACTTTCCTGAATCTTATCCAAAACAATTTTTGTGACTCCGCCATCCAGAGTTCCGCACCACAAGTTCCCCTTTTTATCCTGGGTGATGGTCCAGACAAAGTCACCTGAGAGACCTTGTTTTTTGGTGAAATGGGTAAATTTCGAGCCATCAAACCTGCAAATCCCACTTTGAGTTCCTATCCAAAAATTTCCATTGATATCTTGCACGATACTTCTTACTGCATTGTTGACAAGACCATCTTTTTCGGTGAAACAGGTAAAATCACCTTGATTTGAATTCAAAGTTAATGATGGGTTATATTTGGATATTCCTCCCTTAGTCCCGAACCACAAATTACCATCTTTATCCTGAAAAATTGTGGTGACGACATTATTTATTAACCCTTCTTTTTCGGTAAAGTGATAGAAATTACTGCCATCAAATTTCATTACCCCTCCACCATCGGTTCCAAACCATAAGTTACCATTATTATCCTTAAATGTTGTGATTATTTCATTGTGAGATAAGCCTTCGTCGACCGTGAAATGAGTAAAATTTCGCGGTGCGAATCTGCTAACCCCGAGCCCTGTTCCTATCCAAATTTCACCATTAACATCTTCCAAAAAAGTAAAAACAAGGTTCTCGGACAGACCTTGTTTTTCGGTGAATTGCGCAATTGTGTATGCCTCTGTTGAGGAATGCTCTATCTTAGAAATTTTAGCAAGGCCTTTGCCACCTGTGCCGATCCATAAATTCCCATGTCGATCCTGAAAAATCGATTGCACGGTGTTGCCGGGAATACCGTGCTTTTCATTGTAATGCGAAAAATATATACCATCGTACTTGCATAGTCCACTGTTCTCTGTACCCAACCAAAGATTGCCCCTACTGTCTTCTGTTATTGACCATATATAATTATCGGATAAGCCCTCGGCAGTTGTAAACTGAGAGAATACATGACCATCAAATTTAAAAATCCCTGCCTCATTAGTTCCAAACCATAGATTGCCCAATCGGTCCTGAAGGATACTCTGTACATATGTCCCATTGAGTCCTTGTTTTGGGGTAAAGAAAGTAAAGTTCTGACCATCAAACTTACAGACGCCATTTCCAGTGCCGAACCATAAATTGCCTGCTTTGTCTTCAAAAATTGCTGAAACATAATCGTGTAGAAAGCCTTTGGATTCTGTATAATTTGTGAAGTATTTTCCATCAAACCTCGAGAGACCTCCTCCAAAAGTACCAAACCAAAAGTTGCCCTTGCGATCTTGAAGTGCTGAGAGAATTACGTTATTTACAAGACCTTCCCTTTCCGTGTAGTGTGTAAAATTCTGTCCGTCGTATTTAGACACTCCCCCACCTGTACCAAACCATAGATTTCCATCATGGTCTTTTAGTAATGCTTTTACAACATCTTGTTTAAGACCCTGCAGCTTACCAAAGATACTGAAGCCGTAAGGGTTTCGGTCTTTGATGTAGGCGTCTTTTACCTGAACAACTTCAGGAGTACCGGCGGGAATCTTTATGCCAGTTGCAGGCACCATCAGGGGTAACAAAAAAGAATCCTTACCAGGGGTATAAATTCGTGGGGGTCCTGCCTTTACGATAAGAGGTTGACCGAGTAAACGAACATGGTTGTTATCACTCAGCATCTTGGGCTTCCCGACCGGAACCCTCCTGAGTTTACTTTCATCCACCTCAACCACAACAGGCTCAGCCATACTGTCTTTGGGCACCACATAGCCAGTGGCCTGACGCGGTTTTGAATTTTGGCTATAATCGTTCACACTTTGCCTGTTATCAGAGCAGGAACTAAAAAGAATCAGAAGCAGAATAAATGCAAAGCACTGCATGGTGTGAAAGTAGAAAAAAATGAGTGAACTTTTAAGAGGAATGAGGCTGTCAGACCGGAACATATTTCGGCCAAAATTACTTTTTGAATTTTTAAATCAAAAGACAGCGGGAAATAGCCATAAAGCATAAACCCAAGTGTCGAAAACAGGTTGATTTAATTTCCGAATCTTGCGGAAAAATTCTCATCAAAACAAAATGTAACATGCTACTCAACGACAAAAAGAAATTTAAAATCAAGCGGGCATAGGTTCCAGACGGAAAAAGAATATCTTTTCACTTTTGCGGTGTTAATAAATGCTGTTTGATTCTATCTGCCATGCAGAGCTGCGGAGGCTATCTTTGCAAATATGTCTTTCAGCAAAAACATACTTCCGGTTCTGATTCTTATTAGTCTGCTGGCATTGCAAGCTTGCCGCTCAAACAAAGATGCCCCCGGAGACAAGAAAACCATCAAGAATGGCAAAAAATTCAGAACCGAAATCTATGATGCCAAACAAGCAAAAATAGAACGTTCCGAAGACAATGTTTTTTGGCAACAGCCGGAAAAAAGCTGGGCAGATTCAGTGCTGCAAAGTATGACTCTTGATCAGAAAATCGGGCAGTTGATGATGGTGGCAGCCTATTCCAACAGAGATAAAAAACACATACAGGAGCTTGACACTCTTATCATGCGTTATGGTATTGGAGGACTCATTTTCTTCCAAGGCGGACCTTTGAGGCAAGCAGCCATGACCAACCATTTTCAATCTGTCACCAAAGTTCCGTTATTCATTTCCATAGATGGCGAATGGGGATTAAGCATGCGACTTGACTCCACCATACAGTATCCAAAACAAATGACGCTGGGCGCCATACAAAACGACTCTCTCATCTATCTCATGGGACGGCGCATAGGTTGGGAATGCAAGCGACTGGGCATGCAAATCAATTTCGCGCCTGTTCTTGACATCAACAACAATCCAAAAAACCCGGTAATCGGCAACCGTTCCTTCGGAGAATCAAAATTTATGGTTGCTCAAAAAGGCATGGCTTACATGGAGGGCATGCAGTATCACCATGTACTTGCCAATGGCAAACATTTCCCCGGTCACGGAGATACAGACACCGACTCTCATCTCGCACTGCCAAGGGTGGTGGCGAAAGTTGAGAGAATTGATTCCCTTGAACTCTATCCTTTCAGAATGCTGATGCGCAAAGGCCTCAAGTCTGTAATGGTAGCCCATCTCGAAGTTCCCTGCCTGGATACCTCAAAAAACTGTGCAGCCTCAATCTCTCATACCATCGTACGTAAACTGCTGCGAGACAGCCTTAATTATCATGGATTGGTGTTTACCGACGCCCTTAACATGAAAGGAGTGGCTAACTTTTTCAAACCCGGTGAACTTGAAGTGCGCGCGCTTTTTGCAGGGAACGATGTATTGTTATTCCCTGAGGATGTGCCGACGGCAGTTTCCTCTATCAAGCAAGCGATTCAGGAAGGGTTACTTAGCGAAAATGAGATTAATGAACATGCACGTCGTATCCTCATCGCAAAATCATGGGCAGGCCTGCAAAAGCCTGTAATGGTTGATACGAGCAACCTGATTGAAGATTTAAATAATCAGTGCGCAACAACATTCAGCCAGAGTTTATATGCAGAGGCGCTTACCCTTTTAAGTAATAAAAATGGGGTTCTTCCTCTTAAACGGCTGGACACCTTAAGATTGGCAAGCCTTACCATAGGAGAAAAAGGACCTGCAAGCTTTAAATCCACAGTTGAACTTTACACCGATGTAGATCATTATACCTTTAAGCCGGGAGCTCCAAAAGCCCTGCGCGACTCCTTGCTAAGCCGTTTGTTTACACACAATCTTGTATTGGTTAGTGTAGAAACCGGCACAAGAAAGCCCGATGGTAATTTTGGCTTCTCGGAAGAAATAATGCAGTTTATCAGACAACTGATGAGAGGTACTAAAGTAGTTCTCAACCTGCCATTGAAGCCTTATGCACTAAATCGCTTTGAAGGCGCCGACTCACTGGAGGCATTGATTATGCCATATGAGAATACCATTTACACAGGAAAATTATCGGCCTCACTGGTATTCGGGGCCGCCACAGCCAGAGGCAGACTTCCGGTATCAGTGAATGGATTTGCGATGGGCAGCGGAATCTTGATTGATCAAACCTGCAGAATGTCATATACCGAACCTGAATCCATAGGGATTTCAGACAGTAGTTTAAAACCGATAGAAAAACTGATACAAGACGCGATCAAGCAAAAGGCACTTCCCGGAGCTCAGGTGCTTGCAGCATATGATGGAAAGGTGTTTTATCATCAGTCTTTTGGAAAACCTTTTTACGAAGGCAAGCAAAAAACTGACAATAAACTTTTATACGATTTAGCCTCTATTACCAAGGTAGCGGCCACTACGCTGATGAGTATGCGACTTGTTGACAGCGGGCAGCTTGATACTGAGAAGCCTTTATC
>JBEGML010000265.1:0-3691 GCA_041183145.1 Bacteroidota bacterium
GCTAATAGTTGATGATGAACTCATCATCCTTGAATCATTAAGGATTCAAATTAGTAAACTTCTGCCCGATGATTATCAACTCGAAGTAGCATCTTCCGGTGAAGAGTCTATTCAGCTCATCGATGAACTTTCAAGAGATCAGATTAACCTCAGAGTGGTTATCTCAGACTTCCACCTTGGTGATATGAAAGGTACTGAAGTACTCAGCTACGCCGTAAGTAAATATCCTTCCGTCGAAAAAGTCATACTTAGTGGTGAATCAGACGTTGAAATGATGAGCCGTTTTAATAAAGAACATGGCTTCACTGCAATCATAAGTAAACCATGGAGTTTCGAATCCATCAAAAAAATCATCCTTCTTGATGTACTCAAACAAAACTAGTTTCTAGCATAATATTTCGTTTTTCGAAATTAAGCACCACAACTCATCCCTAGAGTAAAAACCTGAAATTTAAAGCACTATAAAGAAGAAGCCACTTCAATATTGAAGTGGCTTCTTCTTTGTCTGTTAAATAAGTGCAATTGCTTTCAGTAACGAACTGCTCTTAGTTCCTTGGAAGGAGCCAGATAATAGACCGTTCTGGAAACATCATCTAACAGATATCTGGGTTCCTTGTCTTTTCCAAAGTTGATCTCCTTTATGGTCTTTCCGTCTTGTTTGGAAATTCCAAGAAGGGCGAAGTCTTTTGACTCTAACTTACTTAAAATAAATTGTACATCATTTCCTGAAGCACTGGCTTTATAACGCTTCTTTATCATATCCATTTCGCGAGAGGCTGCAGTGAGATGCATAGAGGCTCCCCTGTTTCCAAGTTGAGCAAAAGCATTGCAAATTTCCCTGCCCTGAGGAGTCTTTGCATTACGCTCTGCCTCTCTGGCTTTGGCTTCAAGCTCGGCATAGCGCATGGCATCCATGGTATTTAACACTGCGGAGGTGGCGTACAAAGCTTTCTTCCATCCCGCTATTCCGGGCGCAGGAATGTAACTTTTGTAAACTGTCTTGCCGCTGTTATCAAATGCCTGAATATTCTGCGAAGAACTCAACACTACCATGTTATTAAGAATCTCTATTCTGGAAGGACTTTCCCCTCCCTCAAAATCAATTTTTTCTGCAGTTAAAACACTCTGTGTTGCTTTTGAAAGATTTGTAACGAAAAGAAAATTATTTGAAGGATTAAATGTGTAAGAAACATCGTCCTGTCTCACATTCAGCAATGGCTTATCTGATTTTGAAGCGATATTCTTCTCAAAAACAGTTTTGTTGTTGTCGAGATTGATGATGTCTTCTTCTATATCAGTCCTTACATATACGTTGTTCGAAAGCAGCTTTAGCTCTTGTACCATTCCGTTAACCTTACAGTTTTTCTCAAAAACATAAATCCCTTTATCAAGATCTACAATATTCAACAGGCTTGTTCCCCTCCCATCTTCCATACTTATCAAGAGTCCTTTATCACAATAACTGTAATTCCTGACACTGCCCTTAAGTTTAACCTGTTCAGCCCACAATTCTTTTCCGGTCGCATAATCGTACATGGCCATAGTAGGCTTAAATATGGTGTTGTTCGGATCTACAGCGCTGGAAACAATCAGTCCTGCCGGATCATAAATTACCAAATCGGGCAAGCCTCTCTGTTTTGCAGCTTCTTCCCACAATGGCTTGCCACTGCTTAATTCATACGCCATAATACTTTGCCCCTTCATAAAAATGAATTTATCCTTCTGAAGAAAGGAGGTGGCTAGTTTGGTATCGGTTACCGTAGTGGTCTGCGCTCCTTTGGTTTTTGGAAGCTCCGCCCTCCATGCCTGACTGCCGTCCTGAGTATTGAAGCAATAAATACCTCCTCCTTTCATTCCTCCCGTTGTGGGTACAATGAATTTGCCGTCAGCCGTTTCAATGGGGCTGCCGTCAAGAACTTCTGCAAAAAATCCTTTACCAAACGGATTTTTGAGCTCCCATCTCACCTTTCCATTCGAGGCATCTACAAGTAATACCACAGATTCAGAACCTCGTATTCCCTGAAACAAAAAATCTCCGCTATTGCCCAAAATATATTGTTTACCAATAGCAATTTTTTCCTTTTTCGAATTAAATACCACAGCGCCGCTTCTAACGTTGAAAATAAGTTTTGATTCAAGTCTGCCCTCCTGTATACTCACCATCCCGAATGGAGTATTAGGGATCATCTGAAACGCATCTTCTGTAGAGGCAGGAAAATCTGATATCGTATACATAATGTGACCATCACTTTCATCAATGCCCTCAATGCCGGCATCTGAAGCCAGAATCAGATTGCCCGTAGGAGCAACCTCGTACCAGCTAACAGACCCCTTCATGGTAACACTCCATTGTGCCAGCGTGATTAGGGGCAAAAAGCAAATTGCTGTTAGGAATAAATTTCTCATCATTTTGATTTTATATGGTTAACGCCGGCCCGATTAATAACTTCTTGGTTTTGGGCAGAACGCGGCTCAGAAAACAATTACTATGCCAAAAAAAAGAGCCGGTTTATGGCCGGCCCTCTTTTCGTTTAATTCAGCATGGTATCAATTCTTGATAAATCTAACAGGAGCTTCATTACCAATGTGCAGGAAATACAATCCTTTTGCGAAATCCCTGATACTAATGACCTGAACATTTTCTCGCAGATTTCCGGAATCCACCAAACGACCAGATGCATCTGTAATGTTATAGACGATGCCATTCCATTCTGTTCGCCCATAAACATACAATTGATCCTGCGCAGGACTCGGATAAATACGAACTACTGCATGCTCCTGCTGATCAACTCCTACTACTGTGATGTTAACAGTCTGAAAAATAGAATCCACTCCGCAAGAATTGGCCGCCACTAACAATACATTATACACTCCTATGTTGGCATAGAGATGAACCGGGTTTTCAAGTGAGGAATAAATGCCATCTCCGAAATCCCAGAACCAGCTCTGAGCATCTAAAGAAGTACTGTTAAAAGTAACCGTATTGGCAAGCGGATTAAAATTAAAACCTGCTGTGGGAAGCGGATCTACCGATACGGTTATTGCTGAAGACGCCGATGGGCCACAAACATTTTCTGCATTTACAGACACGGGCCCTCCTGTGCTTCCGGTGAGCACCGTGATGCTGTTTGAATTTGCAAAGCCGCTCCATCCGCCCGGCAAAAACCAGTTGTAAAATACTCCGCTTGCATTCTGCACAGAATAAGTTTGCTGTGAGTTTTCGCAGACACTCAGTGGGCCGGTAATAACAGAAGGTGTAACCGCAGGTGAAACAACAGTAACCACGGCTGTTTGTGTAATGGAATTACTTGCAGAGCCATTGCTTACTGTAAGCGTAACATCGTAGGTTCCCGGACTGCTATAACTTACACTTGGATTTTGAAGACTTGAGCTTGAGGGATTTCCGCCTGTGAATTGCCACTGCCAGTTACTGGGCGTGTTACCTGTGGTCTGATCAGAAAAATTTACCTGCTGATTCACACAAACAATTGGACTTGAAACACTGAAATCGGGGGTGAATGCAGAAAGATTGTTCCATTTCCACATGCCATTCTGAGTGGCACTGGTATTGAACCATCCCGACCATCCAACTGATGGGTTGATAAAGTCGACATACAAATGCTGCTGATTGTCTATCAGGTTCCATGTTTGTCCGCCATTGGTAGAATATGATGAGCCGGATGAACCGGTG
>JBEGML010000266.1:0-5205 GCA_041183145.1 Bacteroidota bacterium
CCAATAAGGTCGTCGGTCCAGGTCTAAACGGTGTCGCTGACAGGGTTCCTAAACCGGCTGAAGAATGGCTGATTAAGTGGATAAAAAACTCTACTGCTGTAGTTAAATCTGGTGACGCTTATGCAGTAAAAATATTTGAAGAATATAATAAATCTGTAATGCCTGCACAGGCACTAACAGATGATCAAATAAAAAATGTACTCGCCTATATCGCCAATCCGCCGGCCAAAAAAGGCCCTGCAGCAGATACTCCGGCTGAAGCTAAAGCACCGGTTGACAATTCACAGTCAGTTCAAATCTTCCTAGCCATTCTAATAGTTATCTTCATTATCCTTATATCCGCACTTTCCGGTGTAAAGAAAAATCTGGAAAAACTTATTCGTGAAAGAGAGGGCAAGCCCGATCCTGTTGTTTTGCCTTTGGGTGCAGCCACCAAACATTGGATCAGAACAAACAAAAAGCTTGTAGCACTTGGTCTTTTGGTGCTTTTCGCTATTGGGTCCAGAGCCGCCTGGAATGGAATGATGGGGATCGGTGTTTATGAAGGATATATGCCAGAACAACCGATTTTCTTCTCTCACAAAATCCACGCAGGGCAAAATGGTATATCTTGCCAATATTGTCATTCTGGTGTCGAAAAGAGCAAGGTCTCAAACGTGCCTTCAGCTAATGTTTGTATGAATTGCCACAAAGCAATTCAAGAAGGTACCATCACCGGAAAAGATGAAATTGCTAAAATTTACAAAGCCCTAGACTACAACCCAGAAACAGGTGTATATGGCTCTAACCCAAGTCCAATAAAATGGGTAAAGGTTCACAATCTTCCTGACCATGTTTATTTTAATCACGCACAGCACGTAACGGTTGGTAAACAAGAGTGTACCACTTGTCACGGACCAATAGAGAAAATGGATACCGTTTACCAGTCATCACCTTTAACCATGGGCTGGTGCATCGACTGTCACAGAAAAACAGAAGTTAAAATGCAGGGCAATCCATACTACGACGACCTGCATGCAAAACTTGCTGCAAAATATAAAGGCCAACCCATAACTGTCGATAAAATGGGTGGCATCGAATGCGGTAAATGTCACTATTGAACCGTCTGAATCACCAAATTTCCAACACTGAAGAAGGCTTAAAAATGGCGAATAACAAAAAGTACTGGCAAAGCATCGGAGATCTCAACAATGATCCCTCGCTCATCAAAAAAAGTCAGAATGAATTCGCAGAAGAAATTCCTCTCGATGCTTTTCTGTCTGATCAAAAGGTCGGTACTGCACAAACACCACGCAGAGATTTTCTTAAATTTCTCGGTTTTTCTGTATCTGCCGCTGCCTTAGCTGCATGCGAGGCTCCCGTAAGAAAAACTGTCCCCTATCTGGTAAAGCCAGAAGAAATGACTATTGGTATCGCTAATTGGTACGCAAGCACTTTCGACGATGGTTATGACTTCTGCAACATTTTAGTAAAAACACGCGAAGGAAGGCCGGTCAAAATAGAGGGTAATTCTAAAGCCTCTTTCACTTCTGGTGCTACTAATGCGAGAACTCAGGCCTCTGTGCTCTCCTTGTATGATACCGCGCGTCAAAATGGACCACTCAAAAACAACAACCAGATCTCCTGGAAAGAGGTAGATGCTGACATAAAAAATAAACTCGCTGCTGCGGCTGCAGCCGGCGGTAATATCAGGGTTCTTACTTCAACAGTCACTAGCCCTTCTTTGAATGCAATACTTGAACAGTTTGCAGCAAAATATCCCGGTACAAAAATAGTTCGTTACGATGCAGTTTCTGCCTCTGCAATCCGAGAAGCTTACCTGAAGCACGCAGGAAAAGCCATTATTCCGGATATGGATTTTTCAGCAGCTTCTGTTATCGTAAGCTTTGGAGCAGACTTCTTAGCGAATTGGATTTCTCCGGTAAGCTTCTCCAAACAATACGGAAAGGGAAGAAAGGTTTCTAAACAAAATCACGCTATGTCTCGTCATTACCAGTTCGAAAGTCTGCTTTCATTGACTGGTTCTAATGCTGACATTAGAACCTCATGCAAGCCCTCTCAACTCTCTGCAGGCATTTTGGCTTTATACAATGCAATTGCCTCAAAAGCCGGGCAGGCTGTCTTGCCTGGGAAATCAGTATCTTTCGATAAAACTATCTCAAAAGCGGCTGAAGACTTGTGGAAAAATAAAGGGAAAGGTCTTGTTGTTTGTGGAATAAATGACATCGCTATGCAGGAGCTCGTCATTGGAATAAATTCCATGCTCGGTAATTATGGTTCAACTCTCGATACAGAGAATCCTCTTAACCTGCGTCAGGGTTCAGATAAAGATGTCATTCAGCTTGTGAATGAAATGAAAGGTGGAAGTGTATCTGCTCTAATTGTTCATAATTGTAATCCTGTTTACACACTTCCTGCTTCTCTCGGTTTCGCTGAGGCCTTGAAAAAAGTATCCTTCTCAGTCGCTCTTTCTGAGAAAAAAGATGAGACGGCCTCTATCTGTCAGATAGTATGTCCAACTAACCATTATTTGGAATCTTGGGGCGATGCCTCTCCCAAATCCAACTCATATTCTTTGATTCAGCCGGCAATAAATCCGATTTATAATACCCGTCAGGCCGCCGAATCTATCATGTCTTGGGCTGGTATTGAAGGGTCATACCTCAATTACCTTCGCTCTTATTGGGAAACCAATATGTTCCCAAAGCAGAATGCCGTCATCGCCTTCGATGAGTTCTGGACTCGTTCTCTCCATGATGGAATTTTTGAAATGCCAAAAGCCTCCTCTGTAGCCTGGAACACCTCTAATGACATGGCTTCTGCCGCTGCTTCCGTCTCCCCAGCTTCCGCTGAATGGGAAATTACCCTACACGAAATCACTTCCATGGGCAATGGCTCTCAAGCCAATAACCCATGGCTTTTAGAGATGCCTGATCCTGTATCCAAGGTTGTTTGGGATAATTATATAGCCATGTCCCCTAAAAAAATGCAGGAAATGGGTTTGCGTATTATCCAGGAAAAAGAGGAGCCATTTTCAGTTGTTGAACTTACCGTTAACGGATTAACAGTTAAAGCTCCTGTTTTCCCTCAACCCGGGCAACCCGACGGAACAATAGCACTTGCGTTTGGTTTTGGGCATTCAGCAATAGGGAAAGCAGCTGATGGTATTGGCTCTAACGCTTTTGCTATGCTCTCAGTAAATGGAGATCAAATTGTAGCGCATAGCAACAAGGTTTCTCTGAAAGTTATTGATGAAACATACATGCTGGTTTCAACCCAAACCCACCATACCCTCATGGGGCGTCACATGGTAAAGGAAACCACGCTATCTGAATATACCAAGAATCCTCAGGCCGGCAATCATAAGGAGGAATTAGTAGTGAGCGACGGTCACAAACATGAAAAGGTAGATCCAAGAAAGCTAGACCTGTGGGCAACCACTGATAACCCCGGCTTTGAAAAAAACGGACTCTTTTGGAATATGTCCATTGACCTCTCAAGTTGTATAGGCTGCGGTAACTGCGTTGTTTCTTGCCAGGCTGAAAATAACGTGGCTGTTGTGGGCAAAGACGAAGTGAGAAAGTCACGTGAAATGCATTGGATTCGTATCGACAGGTACTATTCAAGTGATACAACCAAGGAAAATGTTCCAGATGGAACTGGAATGATTGACACCTATAAGATGATGGAGATTCCTTCCGAAAATCCAAAGGTGCTATTCCAGCCTGTGATGTGTCAGCACTGTAATCACGCACCTTGTGAAACAGTTTGTCCTGTACTTGCTACCACACATAGCACAGAGGGCCTCAATCAAATGACCTACAACCGTTGCGTAGGTACAAAATATTGTGCAAACAACTGTCCTTACAAAGTTCGTCGATTCAATTGGTTCAAATATTTCGATAACTCAGACTTTGATTTCAACATGAACAATGACCTTGGAAAGATGGTACTAAATCCTGATGTTACTGTTCGTTCCCGCGGGGTTATGGAAAAATGTTCAATGTGTATTCAAAGAATTCAGGAGGGTAAACTGAATGCCAAGAAGGAAGGAAGGAAAATAAACGATGGTGAAGTGAAAACCGCTTGCCAGCAATCATGCCCGACTGAAGCAATCACCTTCGGAAATGTCAACGATCAAAACAGCAGAATCGCTGCTGCAAATAAGGATGAAAGAAGCTACAACATCCTGGAAGAACTTGCAGTTCTGCCCTCTGTGTACTACTGGGTAAAAGTCAGAAACACTGACGAACCCGCTCACTCAGCAGGTCATCACGCATAAATTGTTAACCATTTAAACCGTACCCAGCTACCTCCAGATTATGTACGAAGCCCCGATTAGAAAACCCTTGATTCTAGGCGATAAAACATCGCATCAGATCACTGAGGATATTTGTCGCCCTATAGAAAAAGCTCCCACAAAATTATGGTGGATCGCATTCTCCTTGTCTGTTGCATGTCTGCTCTGGTGGGTGGTATGCGTAAGTATTACCGTCGGTAAAGGAATCGGAATGTGGGGGCTGAATAATGTTGTAGACTGGGGTTGGGATATCACCAACTTCGTTTGGTGGGTAGGTATCGGCCATGCCGGCACACTCATCTCTGCCATCCTGCTGCTATTCCGTCAAAAATGGCGTCTTTCCATTAACAGAGCCGCAGAGGCAATGACCATTTTCGCCGTTATCTGTGCTGCCTCGTTCTTACTTACTCACATCGGACGTCCTTGGTTGCCCTATTGGTTGCTTCCACTCCCGAACCAATTTGGTTCTCTTTGGGTGAATTTTAACTCTCCGCTGGTCTGGGATACTTTCGCAGTTTCTACCTACTTTTCAGTTTCACTTGTTTTTTGGTACACCGGTCTCATCCCTGATTTCGCGGTTATCCGCGATAGGGCAAAAACGAAGACCAGAAAATTCTGGTACGGCCTCTTAAGCTTTGGTTGGGTCGGATCTGCAAAAAACTGGCAACGTTTTGAAGAGGTTTCCCTTGTGCTCGCAGGCTTATCCACACCACTGGTTTTGTCCGTTCATACCATCGTATCAATGGACTTCGCCACCTCTATCATTCCGGGTTGGCATACTACAATTTTCCCTCCCTATTTCGTGGCGGGCGCAATTTTTTCAGGATTTGCGATGGTGCAAACTCTGTTGATTATCACCCGTAAAATTCTTAAACTGGAAGAATATATCACTTCATATCATATTG
>JBEGML010000267.1:0-3726 GCA_041183145.1 Bacteroidota bacterium
ATAAATTTCCCACTCATTACAAACCCACTCTGTTGCTGCTTGAGGCTTTCAGCCTGAGCTGAACATTACCGGGGAAACGCTTAAACAGAAAAGCTCATCAGGGAAAAGGGCCAAAAATTAACTACGGTTTAATTTGAAAGGTTGCAGACCTGAGGCTGGAGGCTTAAACCAAAGACCTTGCGACACAACATTAGCATCATACCCTTGCCTTTACGCGAATTGAGATTAGCTTTGCAATTCGATTACCAAGTTAGACATGAATATCAAAGTAACACTGCCCGACGGCAGCTTACGCGAATACCCTCAGGGCAGTACCGCCATGGATGTGGCCAAAAGTATTTCTGAAGGATTGGCGAGAAATGTACTCGCTGCAAAGGTCAACGGAGATATCTGGGATGCTACCCGGGCACTGCCGGAAACCTGTAGTCTTCAATTGCTGAAAGCAGAAGATGAAGGTGGCAAATTCGCACTCTGGCACTCCTCTGCGCACCTTCTGGCAGAAGCATTAGAGGCGCTCTATCCGGGAATTAAATTCGGTATCGGTCCGCCAGTTGAAAGCGGATTTTACTACGATGTAGATCCAGGTGATAAGAGCATCAGCCTGGATGATCTGCCTGCCATAGAAGCAAAAATGATGGAACTGGCTGCTAGAAAATCTTCTTATAAAAGAAGAGAAGTATCGAAAGAAGAAGCATTGTCTTTTTTTCATGAAAAGGGAGATCAGTACAAAGTAGAATTGTTGCAGGATTTGCAGGACGGACAGATTACGTTTTACGAACAAGGTAATTTCACAGATCTCTGCCGCGGCCCACATATCCCGGACACCTCATTCATCAAGGCCGTAAAGCTCACAAATGTTGCAGGAGCCTACTGGAGAGGCAATGAGAAGAACAAGATGCTCACCCGCATTTATGGTATCACTTTTACCAAAAGTTCTGAGCTGAATGATTACCTCAAGATGCTTGAAGAAGCCAAAAAGCGTGATCACAGAAGGATTGGAAAAGATTTGCACCTGTTTTCATTTTCGGAAAAAGTGGGAATGGGACTTCCGCTATGGCTGCCAAAGGGTGCAGCATTAAGGGAGCGGCTAGAAAATTTCATGCGTAAGGCACAAATAAAGGCAGGATATCTGCAAGTAGTTACGCCACATATAGGTCATAAAAACCTTTACGTGACCAGTGGACACTACGAAAAATACGGAGCCGACAGTTTTCAGCCCATACGCACCCCACAGGAGGGTGAGGAATTTTTCCTCAAGCCGATGAACTGTCCGCACCATTGCGAAATTTACAAAAGCCAGCCACGCTCATACAAAGACCTTCCCCTGCGTCTGGCAGAGTTTGGTACGGTTTATCGCTACGAACAGAGCGGGGAATTACACGGACTCACAAGGGTGCGTGGTTTTACCCAGGACGATGCCCATCTTTTTTGCAGGCCGGATCAGGTGAAGGAGGAATTCATTAAGGTTATTGACCTGGTTCTTTACGTGTTTAAAGCGTTGGATTTTGAGCATTTTACCGCCCAGATTTCACTCCGCGACAAGGAGAATAGGGCAAAGTACATTGGCAGTGAAGACAACTGGAACAAAGCAGAGCAGGCTATTATTGAGGCTGCAGAGGAGAAGGGATTGCCTACGGTGGTAGAATACGGTGAGGCTGCCTTCTATGGGCCAAAACTGGATTTTATGGTTCGGGATGCTATTGGCAGGAAGTGGCAGCTTGGCACCATTCAGGTGGACTACAACCTACCGGAACGTTTCGAGCTTGAATACACGGGAGCCGACAATCAGAAACATCGTCCGGTAATGATTCACAGAGCTCCTTTTGGCTCCATGGAGAGATTTGTGGCTGTATTAATAGAACATTGTGCCGGGAAGTTTCCGCTCTGGCTGACCCCGGAACAGGTAATAGTGTTACCTATAGGTGAAAAATTCCTGGATTATGCAAGTGAAGTTGCTGAAAATCTGAAAATTTCCGATATTCGCGCGCTCGTTGACGACCGAAACGAAAAAATTGGTAAGAAAATCCGAGATGCAGAGCTTAACAAGATACCTTTTATGCTCATCATTGGAGAGAAAGAAATGGAGACAGAACAAGTTGCTGTGCGCAGGCAGGGCATCGGAGATCTGGGAACCATGCCTATTTCAGCGTTGAAAGAACTCATCGGGAAGGAATGCGAAAAAGCAATCCACAAACAGTAACAATAAACCAAAACAAACAGGCCATAGCAACACCATTTAAAAAACCAATTGGCAGCGGCAGCAGGCCCAAGCCATCCGACAATCGCGGAAACCGCGGCAGAGTTCAGAAAAAAGACGAGCATGCCATCAACAACTACATCACAGCACCAACGGTCAGGGTTGTAGGAGACGGGATTGAAAACGGCGTATTTCCACTCAGTAAAGCTTTGCAAATAGCCCAGGCGGCAGGACTTGACCTCGTTGAGATTGCTCCTATGGCGGAACCACCTGTTTGCAAGGTTATTGATTACAAAAAATTTCTTTACGAACAGAAGAAGAAGCAGAAGGAAATTAAGGCAAAGGCCACCAAGATTGTGGTGAAGGAAATTCGTTTCGGACCAAACACCGACGATCATGATTTTAATTTTAAGAAGAATCATGCTCAAAAATTCCTTGAAGAAGGAAGCAAGGTGAAGGCTTTTGTGTTGTTTCGCGGCAGGTCGATTCTGTTTAAGGAGAAGGGCGAGCTTCTACTCCTTAAATTTGCCCAGGAGCTGGCCGAACATGGAAAAGTGGAACAGCTGCCGATGTTGGAAGGAAAGAAAATGCTGATGGTGATTGCACCCAAGCCTAAAAAGTAAACCTGATTAACCCTAAATACTGCGAAGATGCCAAAAATGAAAACCAACTCCAGTGCCAAAAAGAGATTCTCTTTTACGGGCAGTGGCAAAGTAAAGAGGAATCACGCTTACAAAAGCCACATCCTCACCAAGAAATCTACCAAGCGTAAGCGTAACCTTACTCACAGTGCCCTGGTTCACCCCTCGGATATGGGTAACGTGAAGCGCATGCTCTGTGTAGGAAAGTAATCCTCAACAAAAATTAATCAACAGAATCAATCACCCGGCAGTCAGTACTTAAGCGCCAACAGAGGAAAGGCCACTACCTGCCAAAAAACGTAAAACGCCATGCCAAGATCGGTTAACGTGGTTGCAGCACACCGGAGAAGGAAAAAAATCCTATCTCAAACCCGTGGATACTGGGGAGCCAGAAAGAATGTATTCACTATTGCGAAAAACATTCTCGAAAAAGGTCTTACCTATGCTTACCGCGACAGAAAGAATAAGAAAAGAAACTTCCGTGCTTTATGGATTCAGCGTATCAACGCCGGAGCAAGGATGCATGGATTGTCCTACAGCGAGCTAATGGGAAAACTTCACGCCAAAAACGTGGATTTAAACAGAAAAGTATTGGCAGATCTTGCCATGCATCATCCCGAAGCTTTTAAAGCAGTCGTTGACTCAGTAAAATAATCATCAACTACGGTTTTCTCAGGTAAAAGCCTCTGCCAAGCAGAGGCTTTTTTTATTACTGATGAAAAATCTATCCAAAAGTCAAAGAAAGAGCAAACGAAAGCAGATTTTAATCCTTCAAATTGAAAAACACAGTAAAAATATGATTGCCCGCGCTCTAACTATATAAGAGAAATTTCATTCATACACCTCTGACAGAAGGGAGTTTTCCACACTCTGTCATTAAAACAAGAA
>JBEGML010000268.1:0-4525 GCA_041183145.1 Bacteroidota bacterium
ATTGAGTTATTTCAGGCCCTGGAGAGAAAACCGAAAAAGATTTTTGAAAACAGATTCTGGGGAGATCAGGGTTTTATTCACCTTTGTTTCGATGTCTGTAACATGAAAGAACTGGAGAGCAGTTTTTCCTCAAAGGGCTATCCCTTCACCGTTGACAGCGCCTCGAAATTCGATATGGGCGAGGCCGCGGGGCACTTCAGCTATATAGAAGATCCGGACGGAACGCTCATAGAATTCGTGGAGACCTACCGTATTCCCATATTGAAGAAAATAGGTTGGTATCTGGATGTAAGCAAGCGCGACAGAACCAAAACGCTGCCTGACTGGATGCTCTCGGCCTTGCGCTTCGGACGTGTGAAAGATTAAAAGATGAAGATTTGCTAAGAAACTTTTTTCAGGAAAAGATTAAAGCATCATTCACAAAATTTTTAACCCAGGATTTTATATCCGATGCATTCTGCCTGAGAGTTGCAGCCCTTTCAGGATGAAGGCGACAAAAATTTTTCCATCTGTAAATACTTTGTTTACGCCTGAATTCGTGATGCAAACGCAGAGATAAGCGGCCTGATAGTGCCAGCAGAATAAGCAAGGACAAACGTATCCAGGCAGGCTCTGCGACAAATCCGAGGATCAGATAGGCAAACAGGTACCAGAATAGAAAAATCAGCCCCGCCGAGACTACATTCACGCTATTGAAAAACTCTGGCTTTTTGACCTTACTTTTTGCGATCAGATAAGGCAAACGAAAAGGAATCAGATTAAAGAGCAAACCGGGCAGTCCGATAAGAAGAGCGGCAAATACGGTGTAGAAAGACGGAAATTTATGGGTGGCTCCATCACCTGTCAGACCATGCAGCATGACCGCAGGAAGAATACCATGCTGCTTGTGAATACCCCTAATGGTCTGCTCAAACTGAAGGAAATGTCCGAGGCCAACATCACAATCAGCAGTTTTTTTATTCCAGCATACTGACCAGCACTTCATGGCATTAAAATAGTCATCACCGCTTTTAGCTTCGGTTTGGAAATCTCTTTCATATTGATTGATCAGAAAATAAAATGCACGCTGGTGATTATTATCATCGATATGGATGTGAACCTCTGCCATTGCTTGTTGTATGGCCTTTGTGAGATTATTGATATTGCGCGGCTGCATGGCTGTGCCGGCATTTGTGAAATCGGAAAGAGGTATGGGATTTCCAAAACGCACCTGTGTTCTGGAGTAGAAATGATCAGGAAACTCATAGTTAATTCCTGCAGGAACAATATAGAGCTCTTTGTTAACGAGGCCGGAATCTATGGCACCTAATGCGATACGGGCCAGACCTTTTTTCAAGGGACGAAGATGGCTTTCTCTTTCAGCATTTCCTTCAGGAAAAATTCCGATGACCCCGCCCTGCCCCAGCAGCCGGTAGCAATTTTCAAAAACCTCTGCATTCTTGCCGAGATTATCAGCACCCTCCTGCATTCTGTAAATTGGGAGAATACCCAGACCCTTAAGAATGCGGTTCACAGCCGCTCCCTTAAAAACGTCACCTCTGGCAAGAAACCAGATATGATGAGGGAATGTTATTCCCATATACAGGGGATCGAGGAATGCATTGCTGTGGTTGGCGCAAAGAATCAATGGCCCCTTTGAGGGTACTTTTTCAAGACCTGTCACCTCTGTTTTACGGTAGAACATCGGAAAAACCGCTCCGTACAATGATTTAAGAAAGGCACGCAGAGGAGAATTCATGAGCGAAAAAAGGTCATCAAAGAGGCATTATTTGAACAAAAAGCCATCATGGTTCATCAGTGGCAACAAGATAAGACCACCAGAAAAGGAAAAAAAACATGCCATGCTGCTGTTCGAGCCAGCATTCTGTCATAGGGAGCCAAAACATCATGATGCCCAATAACAACCATAAATTATTTTTCTTTTTGATACCCCGGTACAAAGCGAATAGAGGCAGAGAAAGCAGGCTCATTAGGCCGGGTAGACCAAGAGCCACTGCTGTTTGGAGAAACTGATTATGTGCATTCAAATGTTTTTCTGCAGGCGCAGCGTAGCTGCTTTCGGCGTAGGCAGTGCATAAGGCAGGATTCACGTCTCCGGTTCCTACACCCGCCAGGGGATGTTCCTTGAAAATTTGCCATGCTGTTTTCCATGTCAGCAAACGCAGTTGGCTACTTTCTGTTGTGGTATCCGGATTCTTGACCTGAGGATTACTGATGGCCTGCCATGCGTTAGCAAAACCTCCTCTGATGACCGGAATGGAAGAGATGATGAGACCCAGAAGAAAACAGGAAATGGGAATAATCCAGAAGCCCCTGCGTAAAACTGGGAGTAAACTACCTGAACTTGCAAACATAAAAAGAAGCAAAACCGGAAGTAACAGGATGGTGGATTTAGACAGGGAGCAGATGATGGTCAGTAAAAAAAAGAGCTGAATATTCAGGATGATCATTCTGTTGTGCCTGACTAAGCAAAGTGCTGAGTATTGTTTTTGTAAAAGAAAGACACCGAACAACAGCATGGCCGCAAAATAGCCGGGATGTATAAATCGAGTTAGTCTGCCGGAAAAAAAATAATTGGTATAGGGATAATCTGCTAATTCCAGATAATGTAAACGTGCATAGGATTCTTCCCAAAAATTACCAAGTGCAACGGTCCATGAGATTAGTGCTGTGATGATAAGTCCTGCCAGGTAAAACAGCACGAGCCAATCTTTTCTTTTTTTATCAAACGATCTCATCAATGGAACCAGCAGTGGAAAGAGCAGAAACGCTGACTTTTGCTGAATATCAAGCCAACCCTCTTTAAGGTCATCTGTGAAGAGCATGCCCCAAAGATGAAACAGGTAAAAAAGTATAAGCAATCTGATATGAGGCTCTCTGAGGTAATAACTACGAAGGAAAAAGATAGCGGGGATAAAGGCCAGAACAAGAAACCAAACCCCAAATCTGCGATCAGAACTAAGTGAGAATACCAATGCAGCGATAGCCGAGTATCCCCAGATGCTGATAAAGGGATGGGGCTTTTTACTTAGCGGGTAAGTATCAGTCTTTGCCTTTCCACCCATTCGGAGGTTCCGATGTTTACAATATACAGGCCGCTGCTGTACTGAGAAATATTGATTCCCCTTGCCAGGGCCTCGCCGCGCATAAGAGCGTTCATTACCAGACGGCCGTCTGAGGAGAAAATACTCAGGTTGTATTGCTTATCAGGATGCAAACCACTGAACATGACACTTTCTCTGGCCGGATTTGGATACATCACAATTCCTGTTTCAATCTCAGTGGCTGGGAGAATAGAAGGCGGTGGCGGAGCCACGTAATATTGAGTTCCAAATTCGCGTAGCAATCCGTTTTTGCCCACCAAAAAGCCTTTGCCACTGACTCTGTTAAAGGCAAGACTATAGATATCAAGACCGGGTGTAATGGCTTTTCTTATCCATGAGTTACCGGCATCGGAGCTTTCCATGATAATACCCATATCGCCTGCAGCCCAGATGGTATCACCACTAAGAAGCAGTTTACGCAAGATTGTTGGGAAACCGGTCATGACTGTTTGCCAGCTTAAACCGGCATCATTGGTTTTGATGATACTTCCATTTGAACCGCAGATATAACCGCTCAGACTGTCACGCATGAGAATATCATACCAGGTTGTAAGCAAGGGAGAATTTATTGTATCCCAGTTACTCAGCACCCCTCTTCTGATAGTTCCTGCAGCACCTGCAACCAAACGGTATCCGAATCCTGTATGACAGGCATTTAGTTCAGCTGAACTTTGCACGGCAGCTGCTTGCCATACGCTACCGTTGAATCTCCTTACCATGCCATTACTTCCGCAAGACAAGCCATCATCAACAGATGAGAATACCATATCATTCACTGCTTCAGTTGTCTGAAGTGAAATGGGAGTCCATGTTAGTCCGAAATCAAGGCTGCGAAGAGTTTTGCCGTTTAATCCGGATGAGTATAATTCTTGTCCGCGCAAGGCTGATGTGCGGTTGCTGAGATACGGTGTAAGCGGTTGATCTGCGTTTTGCCAAACCTCAGCATCTGTGGAACGTGCTATATCACCTTCAGCAGAGACGGCAGTCCAGGTAGAAGATGGCGCGTGATAAGTGACAGAAACGAAATCGCTGGAATCATTTTGCAGGTTAACAGAATCAGAAAAAAACAGGTAGTTCGCACTCAGGAATTCGGGCAATTCAATGCTTGAACTGCATCCGGCGGAGGATTGCATTACAAGTTTGAGGGTGTAAAAACCAGGCTGCAAAAAATTAATTTGAGGATTGGCGCTTGTTGATGTGGTAAATCCGAAATCCCAGTTGTAAGAATAATTACTTCCTGAAGGGCTGACAGAAAATGATACAGGCGAGCCTGGAATCGTTGCGGTACGGGTGGATGCGGATATTTCCAAATTAAATCCCTGAACATGCAAAGGGTTATTGGAGACCGCGCTCATTACAGCAGGAGCCTGTGAAGCCAAATAGAGGTTGTAGTATCCGGGATTAAACGTTGCCGGCACAGG
>JBEGML010000269.1:0-8107 GCA_041183145.1 Bacteroidota bacterium
AAATAATTGTAAACGCCCGGGCTGCCCCGGATGAACCTTTTTCAAGGGCTGCCTGCCTGACCTGAAAGAAGTCCATTGCAATGCTGTTGTTGCTTTTAACAAAACACCCGCCCTGTGAAAACATGAATTGCCAAACCCCCTTCCGGGCAGATAGGTCGCCGATGAAGATGTAGCCATCCCGGTATCAGAAATAGATGGAGGGAAATAGACATGACCCATAATACCCGGCTCACGACCGCCGGAAGAGTGAACCAGAATATTATTTTCCCTCCAGTTATTACTGAACGAATGAACGATAGATTGACGAAAACCTGCAACCGGACTGGTAAGCGGAACCAGGCCCACACCGGCTCCACCGTATTTCCTCTGATACAGCTCTCTGATAGTCTGGGTGATAAGATCACCCTCAATCATACTGTCACCAAAATAGGCAATCCTCACTTTTTTCTTTGATTTTAATGCACTGAAAAAGTCTTTCAAAGAATGCTGTAAAGGAGAAAAAGAAAAAAAAGTAGAATCAGAAGTGGCAACAAGCTGATCAGAAATTTTTACCTGACCCTTTTCAGAGGCAAGCGGCAAACCACCGGAAATGGCTGTCTTGCGCGTGTGGTAGCGCGGATCCGGACGCAGATCGTTAAACAGCTTTAAGGGCTTAAGGCCGCTGCTGCGAACAAATTCAGCAGGAACAGAGGCCAAAAGGAGAAGAAAGAAAAATACCAGCAACAATAAAAAAAGCGGCCTGAATGCCTGTTCCCGGTGTTCCTGCATGGTCCGCAAAGATAGTATTGATGAGAGAAAGAGAAAGCCCCCTCCAAAACATCCTGCCGGTAAAGAGCAGAGTTATAAACCCCTTTTTTAAAAGTACGAAACCAGAAGCAGGACGCAGCCATTCATGGAATTTCTGAAATAATGGCAACAGAACTCCCAAAAGAAAAAAATCCGAAATTCGCAGATACAAAAACCACCATGGAGATTTATATCATCAACGGCCCCAACCTGAACCTCACCGGGAAAAGAGAGCCGGAGATATACGGACAAATGAATTTTGAAGAGATGATTAAGGTATGGGAAAAAAAATTCAATCAACTGAACTTACAGTACCGGCAAAGTAATGTAGAAGGTGAAATTATTAATCTGTTACATGCAGTTCCGCTCCATGCAACAGGCATCGTTCTCAATCCGGGCGGATACTCACATACCTCTGTAGCAATCGCAGACGCCATCAGAGCCATTGAAATACCTGTGGTTGAAGTGCACATAAGCAACATCGCCGCAAGGGAAGAATACCGCAGAAACAGTCTTACAGCAGCCGCCTGTAAAGGAGTAATTTCAGGCTTTGGCATGCAGAGTTATGAGCTGGCTATCAAATTTTTCAGTGAATGAAAATCAAACAGGAGTGGCTTTACGCCTTAATCTTTTTCCTGTTGCTATTTTTTGTGCTGGGCAGAGAAGCCTATCAAAGACATAAAAACATACCTGCAACTGACTGGCAGGCCGAAATAAGAGCTGATGGCGCAGGATATTACGTGTATCTGCCCATGTGGTTTGATTACGGATTTGAGGCAGAAAACTTCCCTGAATCTGCAGATGAAAAAACAGGAGGAGGCTTTAGCCTTCAGGATACATCCGGCATAGTACGAACAAAATACTTCTGCGGTACCGCCCTACTGATGAGTCCATTCTATCTCACCTGGAAAACCTTCAGTAATGATCACCCGTTCTCTGCATCTTTCAACAGGATGGTTTCCTGGTCTGCGGCATTCATCATGAGCCTGGCCGCTCTTTTACTTTTTTATGTTTGTAGAGCAGGCAGTGGAAATTACGCCTCGCTCTTCGCGGTATTTACAGCCATATTCGGTACTACAGCTTATTATTATACCGTACAAAATCCCATGTGGAGCCATGCATGGTCGTTCTTTACAGTTTCTCTTCTGCTGTTTTTGAACCGGCTTACCTGGGTAAAATACAATGGTATACGAATCGTCTTGCTGGGCCTTTTCTCATCACTGCTTATGGTTATTCGACCCACAAATGCCCTCTTGCTGATTCCCATTTTTTACTTTCATAAACCAGACAGAAAAGAACTGAACACAAAGAATATCGGACTCTTCGTAATCGCTTTTATCCTCCCGTTTTTGCCCCAAATACACTATTGGCAAACATTAAGCGGCAGCTACTGGTATGATGCCTACACAGGTGAAGGCTTTCATCATCTCACACAACCTGAAATCTGCCGACTGCTGTTTGATTCCATGTGCGGCCTTATGCCCTGGACACCGGTTTTTGTTGTTTATACCGCATTGTTGTTTTCAGCCTTATCAGGAAATAAAACATACAGATATACTTTATTATTTGTATATATTATTTTTATATATTTATTTTCATCCTGGAGCACGGTAAATTTCGGCACCTGCGGATTCGGTGCGCGCGCCTTCACAGAAACTGTTCCGCTATTTACACCCTTACTTGCCACCTTCATGCGCAGAAGCTATTTCGGAATAAATTCGAAATGGTGGATAGCCTGCGGACTTGCCGTCAGCCTAAGTCTGAGTATCACTATCAGATTAAGTAAAAACTTTGCACATTGTTACGAACAAAGCAGACCTTACGATTTCCGAGGCTACCTTCGTCTTCTGAAGCCTGTTCTAAGCACACACAGCAACTACAGCATGGTAAACAAAGGCATAGAGCTCAAGATTTCAAGAGCAGAATATTTTCGGCAGATAGAAGCAGAAATTGAGATTAAAGGTTTGGCACAAGGTGAAAAGCTGAGCCTTGAAATGCGCAATAACTTAAGGCCGGAGCAAAGCCAGGAGGGCGAATTCTCTGAAGGATTGCATCGAATAAACCTTCATGTAAATCATTACTCTGAAAATCCGAACGTCATTCTCAGACTTAGTTCAAAAAACCACTCCGTGAATCTCAGTCAATGCAGCATCAAAGCAATTGTTTATTGATGCCTTTGGGCGTGTGCTGCAGCGCTGCATAAAAATCCAGGGCGTTTAAAAATCCAACTTTCCGCGGCAGCACCGGGCCATACGCTTAAAAGCCCTCCTCAACCGCACACAAGCTCAGCCGGTCGGGGCTTCCGCTACTGTCCCTCACGCAGAAAATGAAACTTTCCACCAATTATCTATATCGTTCTGATATGGTTTCCCGTTGCGCTGCGTATCTCAGTTTTACCCCTGTTGGTAGTGATGGCAACATCTGCACCCATCCAGCGAGCCTGAGTAGCATCTCCATTCCCGATTGTACGAAGATGATTGCCCGTATGCGTTCTGATTTCTACTTTACCCTGAACAGTAGTGATGAGTACCAAATCCTGCGCAGCATTAAAATCAGCAAACACAGCGTCGCCATTGCCAATGGTTCTGATATGGTTTCCGGTCTGACTGCGAATCTCAACCTTGCCACTAACGATTTTTAAAATGTTCATAAAAGTGAAAAGAGGAAGTAACCTACTCTGTTGTTGGCTTTTCGGTATCCGCCGAACAAATTTATTGAAAATTGGCAGAAAGGTTAAAAACAAATTTAATTCAAACAGATAGCACCTTCTTCTGCCAGCACAATGCAATGAGCTGTAAAAAGCCCAAATTAAAATCAATGCAACTGACTCACCGAGATAGTTAAGGAATGGTCTGCCTCCCGGCTTAATTGGATACATACATCCGAATACCAGAATGTCAGATCGTCCTCTGAAATTTCAATGAGACTGCAACCCATAGACTCCAGATGATTTAATATAGATCTGTTCCCGGCTAAACAAGTCTCAATCTCTTTGCGCCCAGCATCCTTCATCCCGTCTTTGCAGTTAAAAGATGTTATGATTCGCCGTTCCCGCACATCATACGCTGCCAAACAGCTATACATCATAATGGGCTTGAAGGCTTGCTCATATTCCGATTTACATAAATCAAGATCAACCTCTGCCCTACTGTGATATAAACCAAGTAATAACACAGAAAATAATAAACAGAAAATCCTCAAATCACTTATGAAAACAGCAGCTAGTATTAAAATAATAAAGTTAACTATTATAGTATAAGTATATAAAAAAGGTTGCAAGAAAACTATCAATGCCGACAATAACATCAGCAGAATAAACATCAGATGTAAATGCCTGGCAAAATCAAAATGCTTTAGTAAGAACATTGCTTTAGCCTTTGATTTTGTAATACCCATTTCAGTAATCATGAACGATTCACAGGTTTACTTATTTACTCTGTATCTGTTTATTCGTTGGGGTTTGAAAACTGAAGCAGGTTCAAAATACTCTGACTTTACCCGGGCTCCTTCCGCATCAGAGTGCCGAATTCGCAAAACCCTTCACCAAAAAATTATATTTTATTATTCTCATTATCAGTACTTTACAAAAAGTATTGACCGAAATAAGCTGCGCATTTGTTCTTGAGAAAGTTTTCTTAACTTTGTCTTATTGTTAGTGTCATATTAACACTTATTAAAGGAGGTTCTAGATGAGAAAGATTTTCAACCCGATAGCCGTCATACTGCTGGGTATCCTTATTTCAACATCATTCGTTACTGCGCAACCGGGGCCACCCTCAGGTTCAACACCTCCACTCCCCGACCTCGGACCCGACACCGGTATTTGTCCGGGAAGCTCAGTTACCCTGAATCCTTTCGCCAGCTATCAACTCTTCGAAGATACGCTCATCATCCGCTACAACGCCACACAAGGAGTAAGCGGTTTGCAAAATGCTAACAAAGTATACATTCACTCTACCTATGAACTTCAGCCCTTTGGCGGTCCGGTGAACCCCTGGATAGGAAACTGGGGACAAGACGACAGCCTGGGACTCATGACAGAAACCTCTCCAGACCAATGGGAAATTCGACTATACCTCCCCGGCTATTATAATTTTAGCCCTGGAACCAATATAAACGGTCTCTTCATGGTATTCCGTAACGAAGACGGAACAGCCACAGGAAAAGACGATAACGACAATGATATTTTCCTGCTGCTCTCAGTCACAAATCCATCCTCAGCATTTAGCGGTGTTCAGGGCATCCGCGTTAGCGATGGTGTAAACTCTATACAGTGGAGCAACGGCGCTACCACGCCCTCCATCAGCGTCAATGCAGCCGGAACCTACGGTGTTGCTGTAAACTATTCCAGCGGCAGCGTAGGCTACGATACCATCGTTATCAGCACCGCCGGCGGCCCTTCCCCTTCTCTGGGCAATGACATCATCTCCTGTAACAGCAACCTTAGCATCACACTAGACCCCGGCAACAACTTCAACACCTACCTCTGGAGCACAGGCTCCACCGATTCATCCATCATCATCAACACCGCAGGAACTTACTGGGTTGAAACAAACTCAGGCGGCTGCATCTCCCGAGACAGCATCACCATCATACAAAGCGCCCCTGCCACTCCCATCAGCCTTGGAAACGATACCCTGCTGTGTGGCGCAGGACTACTCGTTCTGGATCCGGGAATACAAATCTCCCCAGCCGGAGACTCCCTCACCATTGTATATGACGCTACCCAGGGGCAAAGCACCCTAATCGGGGCAAGCAAAGTTTACATGCACAGCGGAATTGAGCTGGTGCCCTTCGGCGGCTGGACCACCACCATCGGCAACTGGGGCCAGGATGATGGCATTGGTCAAATGGACAGCATAGGACCAAATTTGTGGAGCATCACAATCAATGTTCAAAATTACTACAGCCTCAGTCCGGGTCAGAATATCAACGGAATACTCATGGTTTTCCGAAATGCAGATGGCACAGCAACAGGTAAAGACCAGAATGGTAATGACATCTTCCTGAACATGTCTGTATCACCTCCCACATCCCCATTTAACGGCATCAACCCCACCTTCACACAAAATCCCTACACCTCAATATTATGGTCTGACAGCAGCAGCGCAAACACACTCACCGTAAGCGCACCGGGCACCTATTTTGCCATAGTAAACACTACAGGAGGTTGCACCCTCAGCGATACAGTGGTGGTTGGGCTTGGCAGCATTCCCCTGGTTGATGCAGGTTCCTCACAAAACATCTGCGACGGACAAAGCGTAACACTCGATGCAGGCCCCGGCTTTAACAGTTACAACTGGTCAACAGGAGAAACCACGCCAAGCATCAGCGTAAATCAAAGCGGAACCTATACCCTCAGCGTCACCAACACCGACGGATGCCAGGGCATCGATGTCATCAACATTGCCATACTTCCCGAGCCTGTAGCAGGCTTCAACTGGGCACCCAATGCATTCAACCCCTACAGCATCAACTTCACCAATACCTCAAGCAACGGAAGCACTTATGCATGGGACTTCAATAACGACGGAGTCACAGATGCCAGCACAGCCAACACTTTTTACACCTATCTCGCCTTCGGCAGCTACACAGCCAGACTCATTGTCAACAACCAGTGCGGTAGCGACACCCTCAATCAACAAATCACCGTTACCGGTATAGAAGAAACAACTGCAAATCATCAGATGCAGATATATCCAAATCCAACAGCAGACAAATTCATATTTTCTTTTTCTTCTGAAGAAAGAAATTTAAGCATCAGCATTCACGATGCGGCAGGACGTATACTCGTTTCACGTCGGCTCACGCAGGATGAAATCAGAGGAAGCAGTGAAATCAACATCTCAGAATTTCCCGAGGGTCTCTATTACATTCGAGCCTTTAACAACGAAAAAACCTTCAGCAAAATCATCACCAAACAATAAACACCTTCAAGCAGCGCACAATGAAAAAAATTCTACTCTCACTTTTTATACTCGGCGGTATTAGTGCCAGTGCTCAGCCCCACTCCATGAAAATTATTCTGGACACCAAACTTTACACCCAGAATGACATGAATCGCCTGAATGCAGATGGCCTGGGTGGTCCATCCCCATTGGGAAAAGTTTACATGCATGGTGGCTTATGCTGGTATAACGGCAATGTTGGTCCAACAGATTTTGCTTCCAATCCTGCTGAACTTTTTTGCATACAACAAATCACCCCACTGGAATCAGAAGTATGGCAGAGTGTTGTGGGTAACTGGGGCAACAATCCTCAGGATGACGGTGTTGGTCTCATGACGAAAATAGACGACGGAAAGTGGAGAATGGAAATTGTTGTAGAGCAATATTTTAGCAGTCCTCAGGTGAGTCTTGATGCGAACGGAAGCGGTGTAACCTCTCAACCCATGAACCCATCAGCTATACCTTACACGATGGGAATGGTGTTCCGTGATTCTTCCGGAACAATCTCAGGACGCGACCCTGTAGGTGGAGATATTTTCATTTGGAAACTAAATACCTCGGCACCTGAAATCATCACCAGTCAGCTTGCAAACTGGGCCAACGGACCGGTTTATTTCGAATACGGCTTCGTGGGTGTAGATGAACCACAGATTTCTTACAATCGCCAGATTAGTCCTAATCCTTTTTCAGAACAGGTACAGATCAAATTCTTTCTCACTTATGCACAGGAAAATTTCAGCATGGAAGTATTCGACGCCCTAGGAAGAAAAGTTAAAACCATACATGAAGGCCAATTACCTGCAGGAACACAGTTTGCCTTTTGGGATGGCACCAACGATAATGGTGTAAGACTTGAAAACGGTATTTACTACTTCACCATGAAGGCAGCCAACAGCGTAGTCACAGACAAAGTGATACTTTCAAGATAAACAAAGGCAAAATAAAAACACGGGGAGATGGCGTTCATCTCCCTTTTTTTATATCAAAACCAATTAAAAAGACAGAACGATGAACAAGCTGAAGATTTTATGTTTGATGTTGGTCACCTCTCTATTCATCTATCGCAGCAGCGCGCAGGTAATTACCTATACACCTGCCTATCCTACGATAAACGATAGCATTACCATTGTATTTGATGCCACCCAGGGAAATGCTGCCTGTATAGGAGTCTCTCCCATTTTTATTCACACAGGCGTCATCTCATGGAGAAGTATAAATAACAGTGACTGGCAATTTAAAAAACGCAATTGGGATGAACCCGATTCAGCAACACTGATGCAAGCCATTGCACCAAACCAATACCGAATTAAATTTCATATTCGCAGCTGGTACGGATTCGGAACAAACGAAAAAGTAAGAGCACTTGCCATGGT
>JBEGML010000270.1:0-3680 GCA_041183145.1 Bacteroidota bacterium
AGAGGTACGGCGTTCATCTGCCAAAGCATCACCGCAGAAAACGGTCATAAGCCCTGTGAGAGCGAGTATGGCAGTGAATTTGCTTAGCATTTTCTTACATTCCTATTGTAATTCCTTAAAAGACCGTGGCGAAAATATAGAAATATTCAAGATTAACAAATGTTTCTCAAAAAAACTTATTCTGGCAGACTGTGAATAAATACACTAAGGTGAAGGTTTGGGCTGGTGAATTTTGCGTTGCCATGAGCAGGTGCACTTGCGCGAGGGATAGAAGCGTAAAGCCCGCAGTTTACGAGGACTTGCAGCGAATAGCCCGGTACCCGGCAAGGTATTTTGTTGTTTTTCATCTTCATATTATTTGCCGGGTGCGCGCCCTCTCTTTTTTTATTAAATTTTATTGGGCTTTGCTGCTGTAATGCGGCTGGATTTTTTAGATTTCAGACTTAAGCCCTACTTTTACCCGCATGAAAGCTACAATTCAAACTGCTAAGGGCACTATGGTGGCCGAACTCTATGACAAGGAAACGCCGGTAACGGCCAAAAATTTTGCTGATCTTGCCAAAAAAGGTTTTTATGACGGACTCAGTTTCCACCGTGTGATTCCCGGTTTTGTTGTTCAGGGTGGTTGTCCGAACTCAAGAAAGGGGGCTCAGGGCATGCCGGGAACAGGCGGACCCGGCTACAGAATTCCCTGCGAGACAAAGGCCGAAAAGCAGTTTCATGAAAAGGGTGTTCTTTCTATGGCGCATAGTGGCCCCAACACGGGCGGTTCTCAGTTTTTTATTGTACTTGACAGGGCTTCCACAGCTCATCTTGATCGTTTGCACACCTGCTTTGGTAAGGTGATAGAGGGGCTTGATGTGCTTGAGGACATTCGCATGAATGATCTTATTGAAAAAATTACCATAGAGGATTGAAGATTTGCGCGGAAGACGGCTTTTTTCTGACATGAGCCTGGGGTGGTTTCTGGCTCTGTTTACTCTGGCCTCCTGCGCTGCTATGCCTTTGTCTTTAGTTTCATCTTCTGTTTGGTACCTTGCCACTGAGCAGGTCTTCCGCGGCGGAGTGAAGGGAAGTCCCTCAGGAACCTTATACACAGTTGAAATTTGTGCCCCGGCCTCTTACAAAGATTTTAAGCCGGGCAACCTCAATGTTAATGGTAAGTGTTACCGTCCGGGTTTAAGAACAAAAGGAATAGGAAAGCCTCTGGAGACTTTTGCAAAGGGTGATACGATTCTGCTTTTTGTCTCGGTATTCAGTGATGTATTGCAAAAAACACCTACAGTGGAATGCAGGCATGCTTTGAAAAAGAATACTCCCGGAAATTTAAGCTGGCAGATACGTGGCAGAGAGGAGGTTTTGCATATTAATGAATTTAAAAAACTGGAACCTCTTTTGCATCCCTGAGCAATACTTGCGGGCATTCTTGCTGGCTTGTTTTATTGGAAACATATGTTTTTTTCTCGGTGGTTATTTTGCACTTTCTTTCAAGTGAATTTTGTTCATTTTTAAAACCAAAGTAATACAACCGGGCATCAAAGATTACTGTTTGTTGAGACAAAGTATAAATGAAAAACCGGTAACTGCATCTTCATGGTAATGATGAGGTAACCGGATATTTACCAACCCATAATTCCCGCTTTTATGAAAAAAGATGAAAAACCCGAAAACAAGTTTATTGTCTGGATATTGGAAAATCAGATGAAATCAGTGCTCATTCTTTTTGGAATAATTTTTCTCTTTTCTTACGCTTTGCCTGAGGGCGGTGGTATGAGTTTTGGCTCAGGCAGTATTTTTGGGAACAGCACAAATGTTGAGTTCGGAAAAGGAACGACCGAGAGCTCAGTAGAGATAAAATTTAAAAAAGATGCAATCCGGGACTCAGCCCAAGGTAAATTGAATTGATTGCTAATCTTTCTTTGAGTTTAGAATCTTATTGTTTTAACAACTCCTCTACTGCACTTTCAAGCTGTTCGTCGATGCCTATGCTCAGTTTTTCGTAGCTGTTGTCAACCTTGATATCGGGTTCGAGCTGAGTGTTTTCGAGGTACTTCCCATCCTGACCCATAACGCCTACTTGTGGAATGCCGAAGACTGTACCATCAATCATGGTTTCCCACCATACTGCCGTTGCGGTGCCCGGAACCGGCATTCCGAGCAGCTTTCCAATGCCCAGCTCTTTGTAAACGAAGGGGGTAAAGTGTGCATCGGAATAGTTACTTTCACTCATCAGCATAATCGATTTTCTTTGCCATTTACCCTGTGGTTCAGAGCCAATGAATTGGCCGCGTGGCATAAATTTCACGTATTGCCTGCCAGAAAACATGGTGGCAATATCGTCGTGCAACCAGCCACCGCCATTGAATCGTGTATCGATAATGATGGCTTGTTTATCGTTCATTCTTCCCAAGGCTTCGGAGTAAACTTCTCTAAAACTGTCATCATTCATGGCTCTCACATGAACATAGCCAATTTTACCTCCTGATTTTTTTTCAACCGTTTCTCTGCAACGCTGCAGCCATCTTTGGTATTTTAATTCCTGTTCTTCAGCTCCGGAAATTGGTTTTATAATTTCAGAAAAGAATTCTCCGCTTTTTGTTTTTCCTTCTACCAGAACAGGTTTGCCTGACTTTCTGTTGAGGGCAAATGCCCAGTCTCGACTTCCGTCAATTGGCGCACCATCGATTTTTTCAATCAGGGTTCCCGCTTCAACTTGGCTCCTGGCATTGTCGAAAGGTGAACGCTTCATAACCTCTGTTACACGAAGCCCGGGGCCATCATATCTGTTGTCGAAGAAAAGTCCCAGACAGGCAGTCTGTTCAGAATTGCTCTCGTCGATGCCAGGGTTGTGACGTCCGCCTGTATGCGACGCGTTCAATTCACCCAGCATTTCACTGAGAAGGTCTGCAAAGTCATATCCGTTGCTGATGAAAGGAAGAAATTTGGCATAATCGGATTTATATTTCTTCCAATCGACCCCATGCATGTCTTTCATGTAAAATTTATTGAGGGTTTGCCTCCATGCATGTTCGAACATAAATGCGCGTTCCTCATTTGGCCTTACATCCATTTCAGCTTTGAAGGGAATTGTTTTTATGCTGCCTTTTGCGGTATCGGCCTGAATAATTTTTCCACCGCCAAGAATATATAGTTTCCCATCAGTTCCCAGTGTCATAGAACCACTGTTTTCACCAAGTTTAGCCATAAGTTTCGTTTCGTTTTCCCTGATTTTATGTACCCAGAGATCAAATCCTTTTTCAAAGGCGCTTAAGTAAAATAACTTGCTTCCATCAGGTGTAAGGTAGGCGTCTGCAAGTGCAGATGAATGTGCAGTGAGTCTTTTAATGCGGAACTCAATGCCATCTGTAACAGGATTAACTGCTTCGGCTTTTGGAGGTTTTACCCATCCTAACGGAAGCTCTTCCTCTTTTTCTGATGCTTTTGAACTTCCCTTTTTTTCGTCTTTGGATTTTTCTTCTGCTTTCTTTTTGCTTTTTTCGATTTGTTTTTTGAGCTCAAATTCTTCCTTGCTCAGGTTAAATTCGTCAAAGGCTTCCTGAGTGAAAAACATGGCAAGCACATCAGTCTGGCTGCCCCAGCTTCCATGGCTGCGCATGCCATAACGGTTAGAGAACCAAATGGCTGATTTACCGCTCTGCATCCATAATGCCCTATCATCA
>JBEGML010000271.1:0-5415 GCA_041183145.1 Bacteroidota bacterium
GCTCAGCTTCTTTCTATTCATACAACATGAAATGAAAAAAAAGATTTTGTTAACTGCTATTTTCGGGTTGGTTATTCTGCTAATGGGTAATATTCATTATTTTCTAGATACATTTTTTGGAACTGGTTGGATTTTTCAAACCATCAAATACTACTGATGAAAAGTCAGAAAAATAAACATAGATTGTTCCTGCTGATGACAGGAATTCTTCTAATAGTTGGTTTATTGTATTTTTTTCAGGTATTTGAACACCGCGCCAGCACCGACATCAATCTCATTCTCCGTCGGATTGAAACACCATACAAGGCATGGCTTAATGGATATCTTGGCTTTTTCTTCAATGTAAAATTTGTGGGAATTCTTAACTGGATGGTGATTCCTCTAGGTATCTTTTACCTCAGAAAAAAAGGCCTTGTGCTCAATGCTCCACTCAAGGCCACCCTAATGGCAATTTGTTTTACAATCCTTCTCATTGGTATTAAGGGATTTTTTAATTCACGCTATCAACTCACACTCTATCCGGCTGCAAGTATCATCATCATTTTGCTTTTGTTCGAAGTTATCCGTGACTATTTTTTTGAATACCTCGTGTTTATAATCACTTTTTTCTCCTGCCTGCTTTTCCTCAATAATCTGATGTATGGCACCCTTTTGAGGGAAAAACAACTACTCGCTAAAAAAGAGATCTCCAGAAAAGGTTATTTTTCTCGATTAGAGAAAAAGATATCAGATTTTAAGACGTTTAGCGACACCAGCCAAAAATTTAAAGAATGTAGCAATCAAATCTCTAAAGCATTGTTTTTTATCAATTATCTGGACTCCTCTGAAGCTAAGACCAACAATCCATATGTCATAATAGATTTTATAGCAAAACTAAATTCAGAGAAAAAAATTCTCGTGAACAATTATCCCATGCTCTATTACTACACAAAGAAAAAAGGTGTATATTATTGGTGCGGTGATGACACCTATTTTGGCGCTTACGGAGTTAAACCCTTGCTAAAAGGCCGCAGCAATAAAGAAATTACAGGGTTTGTTTTTGATAGTTTGGATTGCGGTTATGTCCTTTCTTCCGAAATCTACAATGCATACAATCAAAAATTTAATTCCTGGATTCAGGCATATGGTAAACCGGTTTGCTACGACCCTTCAGATTTCATACTCTACGAAATTCAAAAAACACCCGGCAACTTTCCGATTGATACCTTTCCGAAAGTCATCGAAGAACACCGTGAAAAAATAAGTAAAAGGTTTTATATCAACGACTCACTGAAGGTAATTACTTATTGAAAGTACTGCCCAATAAGTAATATTGAACGAAATAAAACTGCCGTTTCCCTAAAACTTAAATGCATATTGCACCATAAACTGTCTGGGTGCCTGCAAGTCTGCAGGTCTGCCCATGTTCTCGGCGTTTAATACATTGTTGATGATAAATGAAATACGTGTGCTTTTATTGACATCGTATCCCAATCGATAATCGAAGGTCAGGTTGCCTGCGCGGTGTACCTCACGGTATCGCTTCAAACCGGGAAGTATGAAGATGCCAAATTTATTTCCCGGAACTACAAATGGAGTAATATCTTCCTCAAACGCAGCATCAATGTTAATCATAAAACTCTGGTAGCGGGTGCTTATTCCGGTTGTAAATCCTTTCCAGTCAATTTGGAGATCTGCTTTCGCTAAATGAAAGAAACGGTATTTCAACCATAAAGGTCCTGCAAGTCCTGTTGTATCATCATACCTGTAATTTAAATTAATCGGTTTGGTGTAACTGTAGCCACCAAGAAACAGCACGTTTAGCGGTCCAATTTTACCTGCTCCGGTTGCTGATATTTCAAAGCCTGAAATACGGGCATTTCCAACATTAACAGATTTAAAACCGAGATAATCGAATCGGGTGCTTACGTTCTGCTGGGTAATAGGGAAATTGGGGGGAAACCAAACACCGAAAGTGAATTCCATCATATCCTGATACTCCTGCCAAAATCCAGCTATATCAATAAATCCATTGAAATTACCAATCCTGAATCCTTGCTTAATGCCCAACTCAGCGGTAATGCCACTCTCGGGCCGAAGAGTGTCATTAGGGAAAACACTGAGCACACTAAGACTGGTGTTTACAAAGCGCTCTGCAACACTCGGGAAACGATAGCCCTGGCCTACACTTGCACGCAGATAGGTAAATTCTGCTGCCTGATAATTCAAGCCAAACCTTAACACAGGCTTTATACGGCTTCTGCGGGCCAGTAGAACACTGTCTCGGCCAATATCCATTCGCCGGTAGGTTCGCGTTATGCCGTTGGCAGTATCCCGAACGAATTCACGGTATTGCATTCGGTTAATGAAGACCAGATTAACCGGACTCTCATTTACCACATTGTTCATCTGAAAAAACTCGCCCCTGGCACCGAAACTGAGGGTTAACCGGCCGAATTTCTTATCAGCCTGAGTATACAAGGCAACATTTCGGGCAGAGTGAGTTCCATAAAGTGAATCTGCGATAATCATGCTTCTGGTTCCCATCAATCCGGTATTCATGACCCAACCCCTTCCAAAATTCTTTTTGAACTGGTATTCGCCGTAGTATAATTCGGCAATAGACTCCTGATTGGTATTGTTTGTATTTGTAGTATTATAATATCTCGTTCTAAGAATGTGCTTATCTCCCTTTTCTGTAGTGTAGGTGATATAAGGATCAACATTAGAGCGAAAAGTTCTGTAATTGCTTAGACTCTCTTCCCGTGGCTTCCAGGCTCCGGAATCTGCATCCTGCCATATTACGAACAATCCTCCGCGGGTCTCCATGCGGTTAACGTTAAGACCTAATGATAGGCCTTTAATTTTTTGAAAGTGATAACGAAGGTTGAGATTGGCTCTTCCGCGTTGTTCGGTTTCGCCCTGCCTATATCCCTGATCAGAAAAAAAGTTTGCTCCTGCAACTAAATCGAGGTGGCCAATGCGACGTGTATGTGAAAAAGAAGAACCGCTGGTAAAGGGATTAGCATCGGGCCACCACTTGAGTGCTCCGCGCATCGGTTCGTCATACGCTCCCATAAAGGCGATGATTTTTGTCTCCGGTTTTTCTTTCGGATAAGTAGTACGAATATTAATAACACCATTAAGTGCAGATGAACCAAATAAAGCAGATGAAGCGCCCTTAATTACCTCAATCTGCTCAAGATTCTCAATCGGCAGGTAACTCCATTTAACATCATTGGCATCGGCAGCCAGCAAGGGCATTTCATCCACCATCACCAGCACCCGGGATCCGGCTCCATAACTGAAGCCGCTCCCAGCCCTGATATTTGCCTGTCCGTCAAAAATCGTTACTCCGGGTACCTGATCAATAATAGTTTCGAGATTATAAGTGTTTTTATTATCAACCAAAGTTGGCTTCAGCACCTCCATGGAGACAGTCACATCAGAGAGCTTTTGTTCAAATTTTCCGGCTGAAATCACTACCTGTTCAAGTTCGGTAAAAGCAGGTTCCAACACAAAATCTGCACTGCCTTGTGCCTCAAGCACAAGACTTGCGGCCTTGTAACCAATCATAGTACATTTGAGCGTAACCGGAAACGACTGTTCAACCACTATACTATAGCTACCATCATTGCCACTGGGAACTGCAAGTTTGCCGCAAGTAATTACTGCACCGGTAAGGAGCTCTCCCGTACCGGAATCTTTTACAATTCCGGCAATCTTGAAAGACTGGGAAAAAGATGTTCCTGCCAGCAAAAGCAGAATACACAAAATAAAATTTTTCATGGCTAAGATTTCGCTAAAAATCTGTAAAACAAATGAAAAATGAAAATGAAGCCGGGCATTATTGACGTGCCGGAACAAAATAGGAGTAAAAATCAGACGGAAATAGCCTCTAAGTCACCCGGTGAATTAATGAAAATCGACAGCTGGTCAATTTAGATTCCCTTACCAAAAATTTTCATTTTAATACGGTCGGTGAGCAAATACATAGCCGGAACAAGAAAAAGCGTGAGAAAAGTAGCAAAAGACAAACCATGAATCATTGTCCAGCTTAATGGGCCCCAAAATGCGACATTATCACCGCCAAAGAAAATGTTAGGATTGAATTCGGAGAAGAGCGTTACAAAATCGATATTCAATCCAACAGCCAGTGGTATCAGGCCGAGAATAGCTGCCGAAGCAGTGAGTATAACAGGCGTCATGCGGGTTTTACCGGCTTCGACCACAGCTGTGAATGTGTCCATTCCCTGAGCTCTGAGCAAATCAGTAAATTCGACGAGAAGAATTCCGTTTCTTACCACAATACCAGCAAGAGCCACAATTCCAACGCCCGTCATAACCACAGACAACTCCATGCCGAAAATAGCTATTCCAAGCAAAACTCCTATGATTGAAAAGAGGATTTCTGTAAGAATAATTACAGGCTTGCTCACAGAATTAAACTGTGTAACAAGAATCAGGAATATAAGTCCGAGTGAAACCAGCAATGCCGTTCCCAAGAAAGCTCCTGTTTCTTTTTGCTCTTCCTGCTCACCGGTCATATCCACACGAATTCCTTCGGGCAAATCGAACCTTGCAACAGCCTGCTGAACATTAGAAACTACATCATTCGGATTTGCATCACTCAGAACATTTGAAGAAATAGTAACCACACGTTTTTGGTTTTTCCTTTTTACACCACCAAAGGTATTGTCGTAACGAATGTCAGCAACAGAAGAGAGTGGCACCTTCCTGATCATTCCCCCCATATTCATATCACGGTAGGTAATTTCAAGATTCATCAGCACTGCAAGATTATTGCGTTGTTCATCCCTGAAACGGAGTTGAATCGGATAATCATCATTAGCATCTCTGAATTTGGAAACCTCCTTACCAAACACAGCGTTCCTAATTTCCATTCCAATCTGAGCTGTACTTATCCCCTCACGATTGGCGCGCTCACGGTCAATATCGATAACGACCTCCGGCTTGCTGTTTTGAATATCAGATTTTAATTCTTCCACACCGGGAATCTGCAAGGAGTCAAGGAATGCTTTTAGTTTACGCGAGGTAACCACAAGCTCATCGAGATTATCGCCTGAAACCTCAATATTAACTGGCTTCCCTACAGGTGGACCATTATTTTCTTTATCAACAGTAATTTCGGCCCCGGGAATCCCTTTTACTGCTTCACGAATGCTATCAAGATAAATCTGCGTTGACTGGCCGTTGCGTTTTGCAAATTCAACAAAAGCAACTGAGACCTTTCCTTTGTGCGGAGCTGTGCTACGGTCTGGATCGTTAGGATCTCCGGCACCCACAGCAACATTGCTGATAATAGATTCAACTATTGGGTTTTTCTCTCCCACTACTTTATAAACTCTGTCTTCCACAATTTGCGTGACAGAATCTGTGTATTCAGAAGACGTACCAACAGGCAAGGTAATATAT
>JBEGML010000272.1:0-7869 GCA_041183145.1 Bacteroidota bacterium
TTGAAATGTCTGCCACCACCTGTCGGGCATAATCTGTGAAGTTGCTTGAAGATAATCATGATAGGAACATGCAACCAAGTGCTGACGCTCATACCTGGATCTTTTATCAAGCGGATAGGGAACCTGCATCCACCATCGGTCTGTTTTTTGGCTTTTAAAGAATATGAGCTCATGGCTGGAATTTAGCAGTGATACCCGGTATTTTAAAAAATCTGCATGCTGCTCACCGGGCATTTCACCGCTTCGGAGGTTGAAGCCTTCCATGAATGACCAAATCATCTGAGCTGCCAACATCAGGGAGTTGTCATTTTCGGATTCATAATTAATTGCATCAAAAATTCCGAAAACACTTACCTTTTCGCTGGCTCCACAGTATTTGCTTAGTTGGCAAATTTCGTCAGCCGATAGGCCATTGGGAGTGCAGCTACTCAATCCTGGAACCTCTGAGCTTTTGATGGCCGAAAAATCAATCGATACTATATCAGCACTTCGAAGGAGAGGCTCAGCAAAACCAACATTGCCGCGAATCTCACCTAGTCTGTATGCATCAAAAAAAAGCTTCTCAAAAAGTTTCAGTAGTTCAGGGTCAACGAGGTAGGACTGATATCCAATTAGTGAGAGATTAAACAGGTAATTCGGCTGATGGAGAATTATACTGCTCAAAAAGGTTTCTGATGGAAGGCAGGCAATCCCTTCTCCCAGATCTATTCTGGCATCGATACAAGCCAAGTTCACTAATTGTTCAAGCTTCTCATATGCCTGATAAACCCCAAGCGTTAAATCATTTGAGCCGCCGAGAATAATAACTGTCCAACCCTTTTTAATCATGAACGACAATACCCCGGAAACAGCAAAATTGGTATCCTGCAGGGTATGGCCGGGTTGAATATTGCCAATATCGACCATCAATGGGCTTTCTGGCTGAGCAAATAACCCAAACAAACGAGACCGAATAAGATCAGGAGTCAAATCAATTTCGGAGAATGAATATCTCCCTCTGGCCTCCATAACTCCAAGAATTGCTACCCCTTGTTTACCGATTGGAATTTCAGGTAAGTCATCCGGCATAAGTTGTATTCTCGAAAAAAAATGATTTGCCTGATATTCCCTGTCAAGCCCAGCCATAACCGCATCGGGAGGCCTTAGAAAGTCTTTTATGTCATCAAAGGTTTTCACAAGCAGTCAGGAAAAGGGGTAGTTACTTTTTGGCCTTGACAGCCTTCTTTACAACGGGTTTCTTTTTGGCCTTATCTTTCTCGGATGAGGGTTTTGCAGAGGTTTTGATCTTTTTGGAACCGGAGGCATCCTGACTCTGAACCAAAGCATTGAAATCTTCAAATTTCATCTTTTCCCAATCCATGCCTTTTGGGATTTTAATATTGAGCTTACCATAGGCAATAAATGGTCCCCACCTGCCTTTCAGAATTTTTAAATTATCATCTTCTGGAAAAGTTTTTAGAAGTCGCTCCTGATCTCTTTTCCGACGTGCCAAAACCAGCTCTATTGCACGCTCGGGAGAAATAGTTAGAGGATCATCCGTTTTTTCAAGGCTGGCAAACAATGCGCCATGTTTAACATAAGGACCGAAACGCCCCTCCCCGACTATCAGTTCTGTATCTTCAAATTTTCCAACATTCCTTGGAAGGCTAAATAAACTAAGGGCTTCTTCAAGGGTAATGGATTCAATCCTCTGATTCTTCTTTAAATTTGCAAATTTAGGTTTAGCTTCATCGTCTGAATTACCAATCTGAACCAATGGACCAAAACGGCCGATTCTGACCACAACGGGCTTGCCTGAGACCGGATCTGAGCCAAGATTTCTTTCTCCGGAAGCCCTGTCAGAAGTCTCAAGCGTTTGCTCAACATGTGTTTTGAAAGGTCTGTAGAAATCATCAATCATTTTAGGCCACTTGAGTTTTCCTTCTGCAATCTCATCAAACTCCTTTTCAACATTTGCAGTGAAATTATAGTCCATTATTTCATCAAAATGAGATTTCAGGAAGTCAGTTACAACCATTCCTATATCAGTGGGAAATAACTTAGATCGCTCAGCACCAAAATTCATACTTTCTGAACTGCTGTGAACCTGATTGTCTTTGAGGACAAGCACTCTGTATTCGAGTTTTTTACCATCGCGGTCTTCTTTTACGACATATGTTCTTTTCTGAATAGTGGAAATAGTGGGCGCGTAAGTTGAAGGGCGACCAATGCCCAATTCTTCGAGTTTTTTAACCAAACTAGCTTCGGTATACCTTGCAGGGTGATAGGTAAATTTCTCAGTTGCTTTACACTCATTGAGTTTTAGACTATCATTGAGCTTCACAGCCGGTAATATAGATGAGCCCGCATCATCATTCTGACCCGGCTCATCATCTGTAGACTCCAAATAGAGCCTCAAGAAGCCATCAAATCTTATGACCTCACCGGTTGCGGTAAATCTTTCATCTCCACCGGAATGGTTGACTGTAATTGTGGTCTTTTCGAGTTTAGCATCGGCCATTTGAGAGGCCAATGTTCTTTTCCAGATGAGCTCATAGAGCTTTTGTTCCTGAGCATCTCCATCCGTTTTAGGCTTTTCAAGATATGTCGGGCGGATGGCTTCGTGAGCCTCCTGAGCCGATTTATTTTTTGTTTTGAATTGCCTTTTTTGGTGATACTGAGAGCCGAATTCCTCGGTGATAACATTTTTTGCAGCATCGATCGCGAAATCAGAGAGATTTACAGAATCGGTCCTCATGTATGTTATTTTTCCGGATTCGTACAATCGCTGGGCCACAAGCATTGTTTGAGAGACAGAAAAACCAAGTTTTCTGGCGGCCTCCTGCTGTAAGGTTGAGGTGGTAAATGGCGGTGCAGGAGATTTTTTTCCCGGACTGACTAAAAGATCTCCAACCCGGAAATCTGACCTCTTCATTCTATCGAACAACTGAACTACCTTTTCTGCCTCGTTCAACCTGCTGCTAAGCTCAGCTCTAAGGATTTCTCCTGAGGGAGTCGTAAAAACAGCAATGAGCCTGAAATAGGCTTGGGATTTAAACTCCTGGACCTCCCTCTCGCGTTCAACAATAAGCCTTACCGCAACAGACTGAACACGACCAGCAGACAGTGAGGGCTTCACCTTGCGCCACAGAACCGGGGAAAGCTCAAATCCGACAAGACGGTCTAAAATCCTGCGGGCTTGCTGAGCATTCACTAAGTTGATATCTATGGTTCTGGGATTTTTGATTGCTCTTTGAATCGCATCCTTGGTAATTTCATGAAAAACAATCCTTTTTGTTACCGCAGGGTCAAGTTTAAGAGTCTCAGCCAGGTGCCACGATATTGCCTCTCCTTCGCGGTCTTCATCGGTCGCCAACCAGACAACCTCGGCGGCTTTGCATAACTTTTTTAGTTCATCCACTACCTTTTTCTTATCTTCAGACACCTCATAATCAGGAAGATAATTTTTTTCTGTGGATATTCCCAATCCTTTTTTAACCAAATCCCTGACATGACCAAAACTTGATTTAACAAGAAAGTCTTTCCCCAAAAATCCTTCGATGGTCTTAGCCTTGGCAGGGGATTCTACAATAACAAGATTCTTTGACATACGCCCGCTCTTTGGCCGGCAAAGAAAACGTCTTATGGCTCGGTTTTACTTACACCCCAGCATATTTTTTTTTAAAATACTGACAAACAGACCATTAAAAGAAAAATCCACCGAGTGTCAATTTGTCAGTCCTTGGTAATAAATTTTTACCTTTGTACGATTATCAAACAAAAGAAATCTTACGAACAATGTTGGATGAACGGCTTCAGGGCAGCACCGCCCTGCTTCAAAAAGAAGGTTCAAGAAAGCTATTTTTGGAGAGCTATGGTTGTCAGATGAATTTCTCTGACAGCGAGATAATAGCCTCAATTTTACACAAGGAAGGTTTCGGAACAACACGAATTGCCGAGGAGGCGGATCTTATTTTCATTAATACATGTGCTATCAGAGAAAATGCTGAGCAGAGGGTTAGGCAGAGATTGCAGGATTTAAAAAAAATAAAAAAAACACGTCCGGGCCTGCTTATTGGGGTTCTTGGTTGCATGGCAGAGCGGCTTAAATCTCGTTTTTTGGAAGAGGAAAAACTGGTAGATATAGTTGTTGGACCGGACGCATACAGAGATCTTCCAAAAATTATTCAAGAAGCATCAGATGGAAGAAAGTCAGTTAATGTTATTCTAAGTAAGGAGGAAACCTATGCAGATATCACCCCTGTGCGACTTGGAAGCAATGGTGTAACCGCCTTTATTAGTATCACAAGGGGCTGTGACAACATGTGCTCTTTCTGTGTGGTTCCTTTCACTCGTGGTCGGGAAAGAAGCCGCGATCCGGAGACGATTATTAATGAGGCCAAGGAGCTTTTTGCCGATGGATATCGGGAGGTTACACTTTTGGGTCAGAATGTAGATAGTTATCTATGGACAGGCGGGGGCCCGAAAAAAGAGTCTAACCTGGAGGCTCTGCCAGAAGGCTCACTCAATTTCGCTGGCCTGCTTGAGAGGGTTGCGCAAATCCATCCAAAATTACGAATACGCTTTAGCACCTCCCACCCGAAAGATCTGACGGATGAGGTTATTCAAACCATGTCAAAGTACACAAATATTTGTAAATACATTCACCTTCCGGTTCAATCGGGGAGTAATAGGGTGCTCGAGCTAATGAACCGAGGATACACAAGGGAATGGTATAAAAACCGTATTGAGGCCATCAGGAGCCATATTCCTGATTGCGGAATAAGTACAGATATCATTTCAGGATTTTGTTCGGAGACCGAATTTGAGCATCAGGAGACTCTCGATTTAATGAAATGGGTAGAATACGATTTCAGCTACATGTTTGCATATTCTGAAAGACCAAAAACGCTCGCAGAGCGAAAATTTAAAGATGATGTACCTGAACATATCAAGAATAAAAGACTACGAGAGATTGTGGATTTACAAAGAAGTTTATCAGCACATAAAACTAAAGCTGCAGTGGGTAAGGTTTTCGAGGTATTGATTGAAGGCACCTCCAAAAAATCAGATAAACAGTGGATGGGAAGAAACAGTCAAAACACTGTAATGGTATTCGACAAGCAACATTTCAAACCAGGTGATTATGTGAATGTTAAAGCCATTGACTGTACTACAACGACATTAATCGGAGAGATTGTAGAAGGATGAATATTCAGGATATTAAAAACAGATTTGGAATAATTGGATCTTCTGTTTTGCTGGACCGTGCTTTAGAAGTTGCAATAAAAGTGGCCCCTACTGATTTAACAGTGCTGATCACCGGAGAAAGTGGTTCGGGCAAAGAAGCATTTCCACAAATCATACACCAGCAAAGTTCAAGAAAATTTGGGCCTTACATTGCCGTTAACTGTGGTGCAATACCAGAGGGTACCATTGATTCGGAGCTATTCGGACATGAGAAAGGCAGTTTCACAGGAGCTCATGAATCGCGCAAAGGCTATTTTGAAGTAGTAAACCAAGGCACCGTCTTTCTTGACGAAGTTGCAGAATTGCCTCTGCCCACTCAGGCGCGATTACTGCGAGTGCTTGAAAGCGGAGAATTTTTAAAAGTAGGTTCATCAAAGGTTTTAAAGACTGACGTAAGGGTTATTGCAGCCACAAATGTGAACCTGCATGAGGCTATTTCAAAAGGAAAATTTCGTGAAGATTTGTACTACAGACTTAATACGGTTCCAATTCAAATCCCTCCATTGAGGAAGCGAAAGGAAGATATTCACTTAATATTCAGAAAATTCGCTTCTGATTTTGCCTCAAAATACAGAATGCCCGCAATTCGGTTGGATCAAGAAGCCATTAGTTTATTGGAAAACTATAATTGGCCGGGAAACGTCAGGCAATTGAAAAATATCACTGAACAGATCTCCGTAATAGAAAAACTCCGAGAAATTTCCATGGCTACTCTGGAAAAATATCTGCCGGAGACAAGTTTAACGAACAACCTTCCGGTACAACTTAAGTCGTCAAACAATGAAGCCGAATTTTCGGAGAGGGAAATTCTTTACAAAGTCTTATTTGACCTTAAAAGAGATTTAACAGATCTCAAAAAACTGGTAGTTGAGATTGCCTCCAGATCCAACCTTATGAACAGCGGAGCAGGTTTTGACGCGCACACCGCTCAATATCTATCCAAAATATTTACAGAAACCAATCAGGATTTATCAGAAAGCAGTAATATTCAGGTCTCTTCGCTTGTTGGAATTCGTGGAGCTCAAAATGGCGACACCATCACCATTGAACCTAAATCAGAAACAGAGGAATCTCTATCTCTTGAAGAGAGAGAAAAGGAACTCATCATAAAAGCCCTCGAGAAGAATAAAGGTCGGAGAAAAAATGCAGCCAGAGAATTGGGAATCAGTGAGCGAACCTTATACAGAAAGATTAACGAATATCAGATTGATAAATAAAAAGACATGAAGGCTTACATATCTGTAATTCTTTCTTTCATGAGCATCCTGCTCTTTTCTGGGTGTAAGGTTAATTATTCTTTTACCGGAGCGAGTATTTCACCTGAGGTAAAAACTATTTCGATTAAAAACTTTCAGAACTTCGCCCCGCTGGCTAATGCAAGGCTAAGCCAGCAACTTACAGAATCTATCAAAGATGCTTTTTTAAATCAAACCTCCCTGAAACTTGTAAACCGGGAGGGGGACTTACAAATGGAGGGGAATGTGGTGTCCTACCAAACAACTCCTGTTGCTATTCAGGGTGCCGGAAACAACTCGGTCAATACCGCGGCATCGAATAGACTTACCATTACGATAAGCGTAAAATTTACAAACATCAAGGACGAGAAGCAGAATTACGATACCCAATTCAGCAGATTCGCTGATTTCCCAAGTAGTAGCAGTCTTGCAGCAGAGGAGGACAGATTAATCAGGGAGATAAACACCCAACTTGTTCAGGACATTTTTAACAAATCATTGACAAATTGGTGAGATGAATCGACAACTGTTTTTTGATTTAGTCCAGAAGGAGGGCAATCTGGATAATTTCCCGGTTCGTGAAATGGAGATTCTTGCTGAAAAATTTGCCTGGTCATCAGTGGTGCAGATTCTTTATGCTAAAGTGTTATTCAATGAAGATAGTGCTTTTACAAGCAAGCAGGTAAGAAGATCTGCTGCCTGTGTTCCGGAACGTTCACATTTAAAACTCTTTTTGCATCGTAGGTCTGAACCTAATAAGATTGTAAAACATGAACCCGTTGAGGGGTCTGCAATGCAATCTGAGCCACAAATTGACACAGGAGAGTTACTCAAAGAGGAGACTATAAAGGAACCCAGCAATTCAACTTTTGAACTGACTAAATCAACTTTATCCGCGGAGTCTGAGATTCAGGATTTACTCGACAGAGAAATCAAAATTGCCCTTACCCAAGCATCTGTAATGGGCTACAAACCCAGGAAAAATGGTGAAAAGGCTGGCCAGGAGAAGGAGGAGGCTAGAACCTCGAGTTTTTCTGAGTGGTTGAGGGTAGTTAAAAAGCCAGACGGACATTCAGAAGCAATTGATGATGGCTTCAGAATTGAAAAGAAAGCAGCAGAAAGACAGATTATTGAAGAATTCATCAACAGAGAGCCGGAAAAAATAAAGCCACCGAAACCGGAGTTTTATTCACCGGTCAATATGGCAAAACAAAGTACAGCGGAAACCGAGGACATGGTCACCGAAACCTTAGCCAAAATATACTTGAGACAAGGGAATTTTCAAAAGGCGATAAGAATTTATGAAAGTCTTATGTTGAAATTTCCGGAAAAAAGTAGTTACTTTGCAGCCCTTGCCGAAAAAGCCAAGGAACAACAGAAACTCAACAAATGACAAGTCTTATTA
>JBEGML010000273.1:0-3767 GCA_041183145.1 Bacteroidota bacterium
GATTGGAGCATCGATGCAATGCCTTTGTCTATAGCTTTTTTTGAATCAATCTCGTCTACGTAATTTGTATTTAATTCACGGAACGTTGTTACCAGAATATCTATATTTTTGGAGACCTCGAAGTCATGATCTTCAGCCATAAAAGAAGAAAGCAGCACAACAAACCATATTATGAATACGCCAGCTAGAATGCGAAGGAATCCTGTAATCTTCATCATGATTTTTTACAAAGTTATGCGAAATTGTCTTTTCATCCTGTTTCCCATATGAAAGTAGCAGGTATAACTATTATCCGAAATGCAATTCGTTTTGATTACCCGGTCCTCGAGAGTATAAATTCAATATTGCCATTGGTTGACAAGATGTTTGTGGGTGTGGGTAACTCTGAGGATGAAACAAAGCTTCTGATTCAATCCTTAAACTCTCCAAAAATTCAGATAATTGATTCTGTATGGGATGACACTCTCCGCGATGGTGGCAGGGTGCTTGCGGTCGAAACTAATAAGGTTTTAGATGTTGTACCTGCTGAATACGATTGGATTGTCTACATTCAAGCAGACGAAGTAATTCACGAAGATGGAATTGGTGAAATACAACAAGCAATGCACAAGGCACTTTCAGATAAATCCGTTGAAGCACTGCTCCTAAAGTATCTTCATTTTTATGGGCATTATCGCTATTTGGGGGATTCAAGACGATGGTACAGAAGAGAAATCAGGGTAGTAAAGAATATTGCTGGTCTTAGGTCTTTTCGTGATGCTCAGGGATTTCGCATCAATAATCGATTAATAAGGGTCAAACTAGTAGATGCTTATGTTTATCATTACGGATGGGTTAAAAATCCTAGAATCCAGTTGGAAAAGGATAAATCTTTTCAAAAATTATGGCACAAAGACTCAGCTCTTAACAGAAAGATGGTAATAGCAGATGAGTATGATTACAGAAATATAGATTCACTGGCAATTTTCACTGGAACACATCCCTATGTTATGCATCCGCGAATTCAAAAAGCCGATTGGGATTTTCAATTTGATACTTCTAAAAAGAATTTTAGTTTGAAGGACAAAGCATTATATCTGATCGAAAAATTAACTGGATACAGATTTTTTGAATATAAAAACTACAAGATTATTTAACAATATTCAGAAAACTTTCCATGGCTTCAGTTAATTCTTCAACAGCTTCCAAATTAAGCGTATGTCCTTTTCCAGGTATTATTTTTAACACCGATCCACTGACTGCTTTTCGAATTTCTTCAGCATATGAGGGTGGGAATAAAAGATCTTTTTCCCCCTGTACAATCATTGTTTGGCAGTGAAGCTTCTTTAGTTTGTCGAGATAATCTTTTCTGTTTTCAGTTGCCTCCATCAGCTTTAGTAAAGCATCTTTCTGAGGCTGCATTTCTTTTCTTAGTTTTTTTAGAGAATCTATGGGAATTAGCGGTGATGAGAAATAGTTATTACTCAAAACATATGGTAACATGACGTCAAGCATTAGCCCGAAATCTCCAATCAAAAGTGCCTGCTTCCAACTAAGTTCAATCGCACGATAAATAGGTGTTTTGTGTGCAAATGAGGATATAAGTATTAATTTCTCCAAAGAACCTGGATAGTTCACGGCATAATGTTGAGCCACCAAACTTCCATATGAAATACCTGCAATTGAAATATTTTTGGCACTTAAATATGAGAGTAACTCATAAATATCTCTGGCTTGTAAGTCAAAATCTCTGGAAGGGCCTGATTTGTCAGACTTTCCTTGAAAAATAAAGTCACATAAAATAACCTTCCCATCCCATCTGAGTTTATTGAGTATGGGTTCCCAAATAACCGTTGTTTGAGTTAAGCCATTTAGTAAGACAAGATGCCGGTCGCTTTGGCCAAAAATAATTTCTTCAAAGTAGATTGATTTGCCATCAGTTGTATGAAAATAGTCACTTCTTTTTTTCATAAAAATGCATTTCTGTTAGGTACTGAAAAACCTTGTCAGGCATATAATATCTCATATTATAACCATGCTCTATTCCATGTCTGATCTCTGAGGAACTTATTTCAAGAACAGGAGCGTCTTTGCAAAAAATTACATTTGAATGTTGGAATAACGTAGTGTCTTCAATTGGTGATTTTCTTGGATAAACAAGTAGTTGCTCATCTGATAATATGGTTTCCCAGTTTTTCCATTTTTTAAAACCTATTAAATTATCCTCCCCCATAATTAACAGAAATTTATGTTTTGGGTATCTTTCATGCAGGTGAGCAAGGGTATGGCTTGTGTAGGAGGGAACGGGAAGATTTAATTCAATATCACTGGCCCTCATTGCTGCATTTTCCTCAATCGCAATTCTGACCAAGGCCAATCTGTGATGGAATGGAAGTAAACTTTCTTTCCTCTTTAGAGGATTTTGAGGACTTACCACAAGCCAGACCTCGTTTACAAACTTATGATTAATAAAATATTGGGCTAAAATCAGGTGGCCTGAATGAATGGGGTTAAATGAACCGAAAAACAAGCCTATTTTCTTGCCTTGCATGGGTTTTATCTTTAATTTCTAAAATTACTAAGTTTGTCTTTATCGCTGTCACGTAATCTGAAATTATGAATTCTAAGTTTCCGGAAATGGGTTTAACCATCTTTTCAGCAATGTCTGCTTTAGCCTCAGAACATGGCGCAATTAATCTTGCACAGGGATTTCCTGAGTTTGATTGCAGCAATCAGATTAAAAAACTAGTGAATGAGGCTATGAACAGCGGCGCAAATCAATATGCTCCGATGCCAGGCCTGAAAGCTCTTAGAAATGCAATCGCTGATAAGGTTAAATTTTGTTATGATGTTGACTATTGTCCAGAAACTGAAATTACCGTTACCGCAGGTGCTACCCAAGGTATTTTTACCAGTATAGCGGCATTGGTCAATACTGGTGACGAAGTGATTTATTTTGAACCCGCTTATGACTGTTATTCTCCCGCAATTAGATTGTTCGGGGGTATCCCCGTTCCCGTCTCAATGGATTTTCCTGATTATACATATAACTGGGAGGCAGTGAGAAATAGCATAACACTCAAGACCAGATTAATCATCATTAATTCACCAAATAACCCCTGTGGGAAAACCATTTCGCAATCTGATATCAATCAACTTGCTCAAATTGTGAAAGAGTTTTCATTGTTCGTAATTAGTGATGAGGTTTACGAACATATTGTTTTTGATGGCTTAAAACATCTAAGTATAGGAACGCACCCTGAACTCAAAAGTAAAACAATCACCGTCTCTTCCTTCGGAAAAACCTACCATAATACCGGATGGAAGCTCGGCTATGTTTTAGGCCCTGCCGATATCATTACAGAGTTTCGAAAAGTTCACCAATATTTGGTTTTTTCGGTTCATCATCCTTCCCAAAAGGCCTTTGCTGAATTATTGAGTTACAGAGATTTTTATGTGTCACTCTCTCCATTTTATGAACAAAAAAGAAATTTTTTTCTAAGTGCTATAGCGGGCTCTTCATGGAAAGCTTTGAAAACTGAAGGCACCTATTTTCAGTTACTGATCATCCCTGAAGAAATTCAAGGCACTGATGTGGAGATAGCAAATTGGATGACAACAAAATTCAAGCTGGCCTCTATTCCTGTTTCTGCCTTTTACTCTGATGCTACTGATAATAGAGTGCTCAGATTTTGTTTTGCAAAAAATGAGGAAACCCTTATTAAAGCTGCAGAAATACTGCATAAAATATAATTCTACCTTAATGTATTAATTTGCTTGTGTTTTTT
>JBEGML010000274.1:0-6067 GCA_041183145.1 Bacteroidota bacterium
CCATAGCAAAAACTGTTTATGAGGAATTCATTTCTCTTGATGTGGTTTTTGCTGGTTTACTATCTGCCATTTTCTGGAATCTACTTACCTGGTGGCTGGGAATTCCCTCAAGCTCCTCTCACACACTCATCGGAGGTTTTGCAGGCGCAGCTATTGCGCACGCCGGACTTCAGGCGCCAAGAATAGATATAATAATCAAAATCGTCTCCTTCATTTTTATAGCACCTATGGTTGGGATGCTCATGTCCTGGATTATCACCAACATCATCATGAACATTTGCCGAAATGCCAGTCCCTACAAGGCAGATAAATGGTTTAAAAGGCTGCAGCTTGTATCATCGGCTGCTTTTAGTATAGGTCATGGGGGTAACGATGCACAAAAGGTTATGGGAATTATTTCCGTTGCGCTGGTTGAGAATGGGAACATTGCCAGTATCAGTGAAATGCCATCATGGGTGCCACTTGCATGTTATGCCTCAATCGCTCTTGGCACTATGTCCGGAGGATGGAGAATTGTTAAAACAATGGGGAGTAAAATCACCAAGGTAACTCCACTTGAAGGCGTTGCTGCAGAAACTGCCGGTGCAATTACACTTTTCATGACAGAGCGGCTAAAGATTCCGGTTAGCACCACTCATACCATTACAGGCTCCATCATTGGAGTTGGGCTCACAAAAAGAGTCTCTGCGGTACGTTGGGGTGTGACAATTAATCTGATTTGGGCCTGGATATTAACCATACCGGTTTCCGGGTTAATCGGAGCCTTAATTTACGCATTGGTAAGGCTAATCTAGCGACCGGAAATAAGTTGTTCCTTTTAGCGCTGTGTTCGAAAGAAATTTCAGGCCTTATCCAAAAACTTCCTGATTTTCTCCGCACTTAATTCCAGCTCCTGTGCTGAGGGTTTCATTTTGGGCTTTTCAAAATTAATATCTCCAATATTATTTATCGGAATCAGATGTATATGAGCGTGTGCGACCTCTAAGCCTATTACCGATACGCCAACTTTTACACAGGGAAAGGCCTTTTTGATAGCAGAAGCAATCTCAGCCGCAAAACTCCACAAATCACGATAGAGTTCGGAGTCTAAATCAAAAATATTATCAATCTCCTGTTTAGGAATTACAAGAACATGTCCGTGCCTAAGTGGAAAAACATCCAAAAAGGCAAGAAAGCGCTCGTTCTCTGCAATTTTATGACAAGGCAATTCACCACTTATTATTCTGGAGAAAATGCCTGGCATTAGCGTGTTACGTCAATAATTTCAAACTTCATTATCTGCCCTGAAGGGACTTTTATCTCGGCTTTATCGCCTGCTTTCTTTCCTAATAAACCTTTACCAATGGGCGAATCCACAGAAATTTTTCCGGTTTTCAAATCAGCTTCTTTCTCCGGAACAAGAGTCCAGTCTAACATCGCGCCATTTGCCAGATTCTTGAGTTTAACCTTAGAAAGGATAAGTATCTTAGAAACATCCAGCTTTGTTTCATCGATAATACGAGCATTTGAAATCGCTTCTTCAAGCTTGCTGATTTTTAACTCCAACAAGCCTTGAGCCTCTTTAGCAGCATCGTATTCGGCATTCTCCGAAAGATCGCCCTTATCTCTAGCCTCTGCGATTTGGTTGGAGATTGACGGCCGCTCTTTGGTTTTAAGAAAATGGAGTTCATCTTTCATTTTCTTTAATCCTTCTTCTGTGATGTAAATGGTTTGAGACATAATCATCGATATTTTGGAAGACACATAAAAACGAAAGAATCCCGGTTTCCCGGGACTCTTTCACAATTACCCTACAAAGGTAAAAAATCAGAGGTTGATTCGCAAACCCATTGAGTGGGTTCCGCCAAATGGTTGCGTTGCCCTATAGCTGTAATCGAGGGCAATTGTTGAGGGTGTTTTACCCTCCTGCTTTTTTGAAAAAGGCATTTCAAAACTTAGTCCACCACAAGGACCTAAAAACGCTGTTAATCGTTCCGCATTGTTGAAAATACCATTCTCATAAACGTATCCTCCACGAATCATTAACATACTCCTCCAGCCATATTCCAATCCAACAGCCACCTGATCGTAGGTAAAACTATTGGATATAAAGGTTGATGCGGCTGTCAGACGGTTATTGTTGTTTTCTTTAGAGAAAAAGAAGTCATAAGATCCGCTAATCATAATTAATGATGGCAGATCATAACGATAAGCTCTTTGTTCAAGTGTTAATGCTGCACCTGTTGTTATCAGATTGGCCTTTGCGGAAAGACCGTCACCACGGAATGAAGGCTGAGGACCAACATTCTTAAGTGATATACCAAAGTGTAAATTGTTTCTCTTGAGTGCACGACTGGCAGAATCTGTAAAAGTGTGGTATTGAATACCGGCATCAAAACAAATTCCCTGAGAGCGCATATCTGCAATACCCTCACTCACTGCCTTTACATTTATTCCACCATAAATAGAGTTGGAAAAAACCTTAGCATAAGAAAGACTCAAGTTAAGGTATTGAGGTCTAAAGGTACCCAATCCTCCTTCAGGAGATTCAACGGTTGTTACGTCAATATCACCGGCGTTTAAAGATACTATACCTAACCCAAGAGCTCCCTGTTCTCCCATCTTTTGGGAAAATCCGAAAGAATTAAGGTTGATGCCTGTTCCGGCCATCCAGGTTGTGTTAGAGAATATTAGCTCTGTTTTCTGAGTTTGGGCAAGACCCGCTACGTTTAAAAACTGTGCTTCAAGACCATATGCATTGGCAGCATTTGCATTTCCCATACCAGAGCTCCTTGCCCACGGGTTCATTAATAGCTGCCCTCCGCCGGCCTGACCTGCACGGTCAGGATTACCGGCCTTCGACTGAAAGGCAATAGCAAAAAGAAGCAGAATTGCTGATGTGCTGATGTGCGATATTAGATGTTTCTTCATTTATTTCAGTCTTAGTAGGTTAGAACTGGTCAACGTCGATTGGTCTGATGGCGCCAAACCATTTGATTACTTTTTCACCAACATTAGGAACATTCACATGAATAATGTAAAGCCCTGATGCGATAGGGATGTTTTTCTGGTTTTTCAAATCCCAGTTAAGAGATGTTTTCGGATCATCTTTATCATAAGACCTAACCAGCGTTCCATTTACAGTATAAATCTTTACTGTACAAACCTCCGGAAGGTTGGTAATCTTTACCACATTTTCCAGGTTGCTTCTTTCATAAGCGGAATATGCATAATATGGATTTGGTACGGCCTTGATCAAATCAAGTGCACTCTTTGCCACATCGGAACGGTTTTTCAAAGCTGCCAATTCTTTGGTACTGAATCTGTAGCAAGGGTTATTGTTATTAACCGGCGCACTGGAAGCAGGAGCTGAAGGGTCAAATGGATTACCGGGTATAGTAAGGAATGGATTGGTTGCGTATGCCATCTCATATGGTTTCCTTACCCTTAATCTTATTTTTACATCATTTTCAAGCAGGTTGAAACCGGGGTTCAATAGCGGAGAGAATACCCACATGGCATCCTTATAAACGTTCCGCTTATCAGGGTCGCCTGTTGCACCTGCTGTTCCGGCAACAAAAGCAAGCTTGTTGCGAATCCATTCTCCATTGTCATAGCGCGGACAATCGTTAGGGCCATTTCCATTGTGACCGAAAATATAAACATAGTGCATCCCGCCGAATAAAGGATCGTTAAATCCTTGAGGTGCTATAAAGTTTGAAAACAAAGTTGATGTTGGATTCCAAACCATGTCGCGGCCATTTTCTCCAACCAACCAAGAGTTTTCTCCAAAAGCAATGTTTAATCGTTCACCTGTTTCTAAATTAACTGCATAACCAGGAAACCATCCCATTCCGGTTCCGGTTCCATCAGGCTTGCCATCCTTATCCACAGATGCACCCTTTCTTAGGTTGAGTTTTTTAGCCTTTCCTTCAGCCAGAGTAGAGTCATCCTGCAATTCCAGAACAGGACTTCTTGTCCACTTAGACTTATCAGTTGTGATTACCAGATCAACTGAAGAAAGATTCGACAAAAGATTCAGTGCCTGATTTTTATTCCATGCAGGACCATAAACTTCATTAGAAACCAGCCTGTAAGGAGCAATGGTACCAAAATTTATCCCTTCATAAACTTGACCATCATCAAGACCTAAGTAGTCATTCCCTTGAAAATTCGGAGGTCCGGGTAATGGACTTGGGAACGTTGTGGTTCCGGAGCGAATCCAGTTTAAAGGAAACTGCCCATCAACATCAGGAATTCCTGCTAGCCAGGGACGCGTAACATCCGAATTCTCGAAAGTTGCTTCAATAAAACCGTTGTTATTTTCCGATGGGTTAATACCAGGGTCATCAACCTGTGTTGTACGAATCGACAAACCCCAATCAAGAATTAGCTGTTCGTTTTCAACCAGAATGGAGGTGTCAGAAGAAACGCTCTTCAGAATTTCACCGGTGGCAGAAACCTGATTCAATACCCAGCGTGCAGAGTCAATCGACTCCCTCTTTGTTGTTCCGGCAAGGAAACGAATTTCAAAATCTGCCTCCGGAACATTAAGCGGGTCAATTACTTTAATATCCACAGGTCCATTACCATTCTTATATTGTGGTGAAATAACACGACCATCAGATGCTGTTAGTATTTGATCTATGGTTTCGTCGGTGAGTTCAAGCATATTTCCTCCGTTTCCTTGACCTTCAATACGCGTAAGTTTGGGTCCCATGCCGTATGTTGACTGGAGTGTGGTTCCTCCATTAGCCCAGGCAGGGATATTTGGTATAGCAGAAATAACTTTTACGTTCAGACGCCCCCTTATCAGTGGCTTTTTCTGTCCGTCAAGAGCATTTGGATCAAGAGGATTAAAGGTCTTGAAGTTATTGTAGCCGTATGCTACAGTCATATAATAATACGTTTTATGATTAACAAGCCTCTTATCCTGACCGGTTGCGAATGCGTCTTCAGTGATTTTGAAGCTATGTTTAATTCCCTTGTCGTATTCTGAATTTGTTGGGTTTTCCAACACGGGGAGATTCGCACCCAGGCTTGCATCAAAATAATGGTTTATCAAGGCCCCTACCCCATCTTTGACGTCACATTGCGCAACAACGCGAGCCTTACTCACATCCCCAAGTTCAGTTTGTGCAACTGTTGGATCTTTTAACTGATATACCAGATAACCCTGAAAGTTGTAGGTATTGTCAACACCAGTACCACCAATAAGCGGATCTATTTCTACATAGCGCTCAAGGTAATTGTTAGATCTTTTTGCATTGGTCAGATAAAGGATAACCTCACGATTTAATTCACGAACATCCATGTCAGGCGCATCAGGACCATTAAGAACTTTAAAACAATTGTCAAAAAGGGCTTGCGCCTTTATGTCTGCTTCTTTCAGGAGCTGAACGGAAGCTTTAGGACCACCTGAATTTGCTTTTGCCCAAACTGCACCTACAGTAACGTAGTTGACCGCGCCGGGCTTAAGCGTAAAAGGACCTGCAGAGTGCACAAACCTCCAGTCTTTGGCTTCAGCCGCCTCCCAGTCAGTCGGATTGTTAGGATCAGAGACCCAGGGGAAAGCAAATTTTGTTACTGGGTTGGCTGGATTTCGTCCATTTTCACCATATGTGAGGTTAAGTCCGTCCTTCCATTTTGCTCTCATGTAGTTATAAAAATGTGTTGCGTTAGAAGGATTTCCTTCCAATGTTCCATCATTTTTAAATACCATGAAAATTTCCATCCCAAGTCTTTCATTATCGATGATTCCGTCACCGTAGCCTGTACCACTGATGGTTGCTGTTAGAGGATTATCTGTTCCGTCAGCATCTAGTAGCGGACCCTGAAAAAAGTCTACTCCACTGGCGGGAGGATTTTTCCCATAAGAATTACCCTGACCGGTTCCATCATCTTCATCGCCGTTGTAACAGAAACCTAAACCTGTAGGAACATCGCAACCGACAAAATCATCTGAGTAATCTCCAAGATCTGGGTCAGACCAGTTTGCAAAATAGGTATCGTTAAGTGTAAATGTAGAGCGGTTGATAACCTGATAAGAGTAAAAGGTCATATTATTGATTTCATCATTGGTAGCGAA